>MNEG01000029.1 GCA_001917585.1 Candidatus Rokubacteria bacterium 13_1_40CM_68_15 | reverse complement strand
CCACGACCACGAGCCAGACCGCACCGACCACCGCCCACTCCCATCCCCGGGTCCGCGCCGGCGTCATCGATGCGCGATCAAGAGCAGCGAGGATCCGACCGGAAGCCGGACTCGTGGAACGAGGTAGCGCTCGACTGCAAAGCACCATGCGAGCATCGCATTGAGCGCGGGCGGCGGCCGCCGAAGATCGTGCGCCTGCGCGCCACGGTCGCGCTTGAGCCACCGGACCAGCGCAAAGCCGGGAAACAGCAGCGTACTGAAGTACGTCACGCGTGTCACGGCAAACCCCGCGCGCTCGACGACTCGGCGGAGCTGCCTGGCGCTGTAGCGCCGCCGATGGCCGAGCGCGCGATCGTGAGCGCTCCAGAGCCAGGCGAAGGCCGGAACGGTGATGATGAGCGTCCCTCCGGCGGTGAGCGCCCGCCGCGCCGTCGCCAGCGCGGCGGCCTCGTCGTCGAGGTGCTCGAGCACGTCGAGGAGGAGCACGACGTCGGCCCAGCCTTCGGCAACGACGAGATCGGCCGGGATCGTTCCGCGCCGGACGTCGAGCCCATCCGCGCGGGCGGCCGCGATCAAGCGCTCGTCGGGCTCCATGCCCACCACGTCTCCGAACTCTCCGAGCGCGCGCATGACGTTGCCGCTTCCACAACCGAGCTCGAGCAGCCGCAGCCGACGGCGCGGGAGCGCCGCGCGGAGCGCGGCCAGCAGCACTCGCAGGCGCCCCTGGAACCACCAGTGGTGACGGTCCTCCTCGAGGTGGACGGCGACGTAGGCCTCGTCCATCGTGGTCAGCGCTCCAGCGCCGCGCGGATGCGCGCGATGCGTTCGCTTCGCTCGGGCCCCGGCAAGGCCAGCGGGCCATGGTCCTGGCGCCACACCGGCTCGGCCCGCCGCGGATCGTCGGCCAGGCGCGGGATCAGATGCCAGTGGATGTGCGCGATCTGATTGCCGAGGAGCTCGTAGTTCATCTTGTGAGCGTTGAAGACGCTGGCCAGTGCCTTCGCCACCCTGGAGACCTCCTCCATGAGCGCGGCCCGCTCGGTCGGTGCGAGCGCGAACAGCTCGGTTGCGTGGCGCTTCAGTACCAGCACCGTCCAGCCCGGAAAGAACTGATCGTCGTGGAGGTAGGCGATGGACTGATCGAAGTCGGTAATCCGTTGCTCGGCGCGGGGCCAGCGTCCCGCGCAGGCCGGGCACTCGGGCGGCACCGTCACCGGCGCCCGGCCAGGAAGCGGCCAAGACGCCGCAGCCCCTCCTGGATGCGCCCGAGCGACGCCGCGTACGAAAACCGCAGATACCCCTCGGCGTTGCCGCCGAAGGCGATGCCCGGCGTGACCGCGACATGACAGTGCGCGAGGAGCTCCAGGGCGAGCTGGCGCGAATCGGCGGCGAAACGTCGGGCGTCGGCCAGCACGTAGAAGGCGCCGGTCGGCTCGTGCTCCACGCCGAAGCCGAGTGCGCGCAGGCCGGTCAACATCGCGCGCCTGCGCTCGTCGAAAATTGTGCGGAAGCGCCGGCTGTCCTCGCCCGCTTCCCGGAGCGCCGCGACACCCGCCCACTGGACGAACTCGTTCGTCGATATGAAGAAGTTACCGAACAGCTTCTGGAGCGCACGGACGTGGTCGGCGGGCGCGATGAGATAACCGAGCCGCCAGCCGGTCATCGCGTAGGCTTTCGAGAAGCCGTTCAGGACGAAGGCGCGATCGGTGAACTCGAGAATCGTCCGGTCGCGACCCTCGTAACTCAGCCCGTGGTAGATCTCGTCGGAGACGATCATCGGCCCACCCCGCGCGACCAGCGCGGCGATGGCGCGCAGGCCCTCAGGAGCGAGCACGGTCCCCGTGGGATTGCTGGGCGAGTTGATGAGGATGGCCTTCGTCCGTGGGCCGAGGCGGCGGGCGATCGCTTCGGCCCGCAGCTGAAACCGCTCGCGCTCGGTGATCCCGACGGTCGCTGGAACGCCCTCGGCGTAGCGGATGAAGTTCGGATAGCACGCGTAGTATGGATCCGACAGCACGACCTCGTCGCCGGCATCCAGGAGATGGCCGAAGAGGAGCAGCATGGCCGGCGAGGTGCCGGGCGTGACGAGGACACGGTCCGGGGAAACGTCGACGCCATAGGTCACGCGATAGTGCTCGGAGATCGCCTCGCGAAGCGGAAGGATCCCCAGGCTATGGGTGTACTTGGTGCGTCCGTCCTTGAGAGCCTTCTCGGCGGCATCGCGAATCACGGGGGGCGCCTCGAAATCGGGCTCGCCCAGCTCGAAGTGAACGACGTCCACTCCCGCACGCTCGAGATCTTCCGCCCGCTCGCTCATCTCGACGGCGAGGAATGGCTCGATCATCTCGCTGCGCCTCGACATCATCCCGCTCTGCCGAGGCGACGCCGGGCGCGGAGAATCTGCCACATCATGGACGGGCCGTCTCGCAGCACGCTGGACTTGCTGCCCGGCTGATCGGCCCAGTTCACCGCGAGCTCGACCATCTTGAATCCGGTACGGCGAGCACGCAGGAGCAGCTCCACGTCGAAGCCAAAGCCCTCGATGGTCATCTGCGGAAAGAGCGTGTCCGCGGCGTTTGCGGTAAAGGCCTTGAACCCGCACTGGCTGTCGTGGATCCCGCGAAGGCCGGTCCGCCCGACGACCCAGTTGAAGAGTCGTCCCGCCATCACGCGGTGACGGCGGGTCTGCAGCGACACGGAGGTCTCGGACAG
>MNEG01000007.1 GCA_001917585.1 Candidatus Rokubacteria bacterium 13_1_40CM_68_15 | reverse complement strand
CATGAAGCACGAACCGGGAGGACGTTTTCACGTCGCAGCGACGGAGGACCTAATCACTGAGCAGCGACACGCCGGACGCGATGGGCGAAGGCGAGTAATATATGGCCCCATGTCCGAGTCGATGCGTATCGGCTTCCATCTCACGCCGTTCTGGAGCCCGACCGACCGCCATCCGACGCAGATCATCGACGAGGCGATCCAGGTCGTCGCGGCCGCGTCGCGGATGGGCTATGCCTGGGTCTCGATCGGTCAGCATCTGCTGTCGCATCCGACCGTGTGGCCGCAGCCGTTTCCCATGCTTGCCCGGATGGCGCCCGAAACCGGAGCGATGCGACTCAAGACCTCGGTCCTCCTCCTGCCGATCGTGAATGCCGTCGAGGCGGCCGAGAACATCGCGACGCTCGATCACATCAGCCATGGGCGGCTTGACGTCGGCGTCTCCATCGGCTACCGGGACAAGGAGCTCGAAACCGTCGGGCTCCGCCGCCCGGACCGTGTCCCCAAGCTGGAGGAATCCCTCGCGCTGATGAAGCAACTATGGGCCGGCGACGAGGTGACGTTCACCGGCCGCTACACGCGAGTGACCGCGGGACGCATGGGATTCCGGCCCTATCAGCAGCCCCATCCGCCCCTCGAGATGGGAGCCCAGAGCGTCGGCGCCACCCGGCGCGCGGCTCGCCTCACCGACGGCGTGTTCTTCGGTCCCCAGATTGCCTGGGACTCGGTGGCCAAGCTCGCCGTCGTCTTCCGTGAAGCGCGCCAGGAGGCGAGCCAGCCGCCGGGGGCGGTCGGCGCATCGCGTGCGCTCATCGTCGGCCCGAATCGCCAGGCCGCGGCGACGGCGGCCCGAGCCTACCTCGAGAAGACGTTCGCGATGTACCGCGCCTGGCAGATGCAGGAACCGACGATGATGGAGCTCCAGCTCAGCTTCGACGTGCCGCTCGAGAGCTGGACGGTCTGCGGCTCGCCGGCGGATTGCGTCGAGACGATCGCGCAGGGCCGCGCGATGGGCCTGAACCGGATCGGCTTCACGATCTACAGCCTGCCGGGCGACGTGAAGGCGCGCATCGAGTATCTGCAGATGATCGCCGAGGAGATCCTGCGCCCGGCCGGCGCGCTCGCCTCGTGAGCCGTCCCGCCCCGTCCTGCCTCATTCGCAACATTGGCACGTTCGTGACGGGTGACTACGCCCGACCCGTGCGGGGCGCCGACTCCATCTATATAGAGGATGGGCTGATCCGGGAGGTCGGCTCCGGGATCAGCCGCGCCGCCGACGTCGTCATCGACGCCGGCGGGATCACCGCGATCCCGGGCCTCATCGACTCCCACTCCCATCCGACGATCGGCGAGTTCACGCCGGCCCAGAACGCGCAGTCGTGGGTCACGCATTACATGCATGGCGGCGTCACCGCGCTGATCTCTGCCGGTGAGCTGCACATGCCGGGCTTGCCCACGCCGCCCGACGCGCGCACCGCCATGGCCCTCGCCCATCTCGCCAAGCGCTGCTGGGACAACCTGCGACCATCGGGGGTAAAGGTCTACGCCGGCACGCTGCTGCTGGTTCCCGGCCTGGTCGAGGACGACTTCGCCGCGCTGGAGGCGGTGGGCAGCCGGCTCGTCAAGTTCATCTTCTACGACTACAGCCTCCTGCCGAGCGGCGAGGCCGAGCGCTACGTCACGTGGTCGCGCAAGCGCGGGATCAAGGTGAAGATCCATTCCGGCGGCGTGTCCCGCTCCGGGGTGAGCCAGGTCGCCGGCATCGACATCGTGAAGCGGCTCCGGCCCGACATCGTCGGTCATGCCACGGGCGGACCGATCCCCATGCCCGAGAAGGAGGTCGAGCGCCTGGTGGCGGAGACCGAGTGCGCGCTCGAGATCTGCAGCTCCGGAAATCCCCGCATGGTCCTCAAGCTCATGCGGGCCGTGGGCACGAGCAATGCCTTCGATCGCGTCCTCATCGGCACCGACACGCCGGGCGGCACCGGGGTGCTGCCGCGTGGGATGCTGCGCGAGATCGCGTATCTCTCGTCGGTCGCCGACGTGCCACCCGAGATCGCCATCGCCATGGCCACCGGCAACGTCGGCCGCGCTCACGCCTTGCCCCAGGGAGTCCTGGACGTCGGCCGACCTGCCGACATCGTGCTGCTCGACCGGATCAAGGGCTCGGTCGCCAGCGACGCGCTCGATTCGTTCGGCAAGGGGGATCTCCCGGGAATCTCCGCTGTCCTGATCGACGGCGAGCTGCGCGTGGGCGGCCGCAGCCAGCAGACGCCGCCGCCCGAGCGCCAGGTGACGATCACGGGAAGCCACGCGTGAGCCGCCTCACCTTCGGCGCCGGACTCTTTCCCACCGACCCCCTGCCCACGATGGTGAACCTGGCCAAGGTCTCCGAGTCGCTCGGCTTCAGCCACGCCTGGGTCGGCGACTCGCACCTGATCTGGCGTGAGGCCTACGTGAATCTCGCGGCGGCCGCGGTCAGCACGTCGAGGCTCGTGCTGGGCACCGGCGTCACCAACGTTCTGACGCGCGATCCGTCGGTCGTCGCCAGCGCGTTCTCCACGCTCCAGGAGGCGTTTCCCCGCCGGCTGATCCTCGGCCTGGGGCTTGGCGACAGCGCCGTCGAGACGATGGGCAAGAAGCCCGCACGCCTTGCCGACTTCGAGCTCGCCGTCCGCCGCATGCGCGACCTGATGAGCGGCGGCAACGTGGCGATCGACACGGGGACGATCCATCTGAAGCACGGCGCGCGCGACCGCGTGCCGATCTACTTCGCGGCGAGCGGGCCGAAGATGCTCGAGCTGGCCGGACGGATGGCCGACGGGGTGATCATCCTCGTCGGTGTCGATCCGCCGCGCGTGCGCCAGGCGCTCGATACGATCGCCACCGGCGCCCGGGCCGCCCGGCGCACGCTCGACGACATCGACCTCGTGCTCTGGGTTCCCTGTGCCGTCGCCGACGCCGGGGCGCGCGACGCCGTGAAGGCTCACGTCGCCCGCGTGGTGGCGCATCCGCTGCCCTACACGCTCATTCCCGACGAGCAGAAGGTCCTCGACGACATCCGGCGCGCCTACAACTATTACCAGCACATGGAGCACCGGGCCAGCCAGGCGATGGTCGTTCCCGACTGGCTCGTGGACCGGTTCGCCGTGGCAGGGACTCCGACGGAGGTCCGGGCCGGCGTCGATCGCCTCAGGGACACGGGCATCAACCAGGTGGCGATCATTCCTTACGGCGCCGGCGGCGGTGATCGCGAAGCGACGCTTCGTCGGTTCGCGGCGGCGGTGATGGCCGCGTGAACGGGCCGGTCATCGGCCGTTCGCTTCCGCGTCAAGACGCACGGGACAAGGTCACCGGCCGGGCGCGCTACACCGTCGATCTGACGATGCCCGGAATGGTCGAGGGCAGGGTGTTGCGGAGCCCGTACCCTCACGCCCGCATCGTGTCGATCGACACGGCGAAGGCTGCACGGCATCCCGGCGTGATGGCCGTGCTCACCGGTGCCGACCTCTCCGACATCGATCCCTACTTCGGTCAGGCGGTTCGCGACCAGCCCGTGCTGGCGATCGAGCGCGTCCGTTTCGCCGGGGAGCCCGTGGCTGCCGTGGCGGCCGTCGATGCCCTCACCGCGGAGGAAGCGCTGCGCCGCATCTCGGTCGAGTACGCTCCGCTGCCGGTGATCCGGAACGTGGACGAAGCACTGGCGCCGGGCGCCCCCCAGTTGCACGTGGATCGGCCACGCTCCACGCTCTTTCCCGACGTCCAGGACATCAAGCCCGACGTCACGCGCAATATCTGTCACCACTTCACCTTCCGCCGCGGCGATCCGGCCGCCGCCTTCGCCCAGGCCGATCTCGTCTTCGACGACACGTTCACGCTGCCCAGCATCCACCACTTTCCGCTCGAACCCCTCGGGGCCATCGCCCATCATCAGGGCAGCGAGCTGACGGTGTGGACGGGCACGCAGTACCCGTTCGCCATGCGCCAGGCCCTCGCCGAAATGTTCGGCCTGCCCCAGAGCCGGGTCAGGATCGTCGTGCCATACGTGGGCGGCGCGTTCGGGTGCCGCGAGCTCATCCCGGCGGCGCCGATCGCTTCGGTCCTCTCACGCAAGTGCGGCGTGCCCGTCCGCGTGCTCTTCTCGTCGGAGGAGACGGCACGGACCTCGTCGCGAAACGCCGGCCGCGTGAGGATCGAGACCGCGGTGATGAAGGACGGCACGCTCATCGGCCGTCGGGGCGAGATCCATCTCGACACTGGCGCCTACACCGATCAGGGCTCGCGCGTGTCGAAGAAGGCCGGCTACCGGATCATCGGGCCCTACCGCATTCCCCACGTCGACGTGAACAGCTACGCGGTGTTCACCAACACGGTCTCGGCCGGCTCCTATCGCGGCTTCGGGACGCCCGAAGTCTGCTGGGCCTACGAGTCCCAGATGGACATCATCGCCGCCCGGCTCGGCATGGATCCCTTCGAGCTCCGCATGAAGAATCTGCTGAAGCGCGACGAGGAGTACGCGCAGGGCGACCGGCCGATCGACAGCGACCTCGATCAGGCGCTCGAGATGATCGCCAAGGAGGTCGGCTGGCACGCGACCCGCGAGTCCGGTGAAGGCGCCGGCCTCGCGTGCGCGATCAAGGACGGCGGCGGGACGCGAACGTCATCGACGGCGATCGTGAGGCTTCACCAGGACGGCAGCGCCACCGTGCTCGCCAGCTCGGCGGAGATCGGTCAGGGTGTGCAGAGCGTGCTCGGCCAGATCGCCGCCGCGGAGCTCGCTCTCGACCCGGCGCGCGTGACAGTCACCGCGCCCGACACCGGCGTCACGCCGTTCGACCAGCGCACGAACGCGAGCCGCGCGACGTCGCTGCTCGGCCACGCGGTCCAGGAGGCGGCTGCACGCGTGGCCGAGCAGATCCGCGCCATCGCCGGCGAGGCGCTGGGCGTCAGCGCGGAGGCCTGCCGGCTCGAGAGTGGCGGCGTCACCGCGAACGGGCAACGGCTCACGTTCGGCCAGATCATCCAGCGCTTCTTCCGCGACGCCGGCGGCGAGCTGATCGGCCACGGCTATCAGCGTCCGGCGACGGGACTCAACGCGCTCGGCGCCACGGCGAGCTTCTGGGAGATCGGCCTGGGGGCGGCCGTGGTGACGGTCGATCGCGAGACCGGAGCCATCACGCTCCATCGCTACGTCTCGCTGTCCGACCCCGGCCGCGCGATCAACCCGGCCGGCGTCGAGGGCCAGGATCTCGGCGGCGCCATGCAGGGCCTCGGCCCGGCGCTCTTCGAGGCGATGGTGTACGACGACGGTCAGCTCGTGAACGGCAGCATGATCGACTACCGACTGCCCCTGTTCTCCGATCTTCCACAGTCGTTCGACGCGCTGATCATCGAGGGCGGGGGAGGCCCCGGGCCGCACGGAGCGAAGGGCGTCGCCGAGGGCAGCATCATCACCGTCGCGCCGGCGCTCGCGAATGCCGTCTTCGCCGCCACCGGCGTCCGGCTTCGAGATTTGCCGCTGACACCCGAGCGCGTCTGGCGCGCACTGCGCGAGGCCGGGCCGAAGTCGCCGCCGACGGGAGCGCGCCGATGACGCACGTGTGGGCGGCCATCGTGGTCGGCGCCGCTCTTCTGCTCGGCGGTGGGATCGCGTCGGCCCAGGCGCCGAAGATCAAGGTCGGGCGCACCACCGGCGCCAGCGGCTTCCACCTCCCGACGTACGTCGCGATGGACCGCGGGCTCTTCAAGGCCGAGGGGCTGGACGCGGAGTTCGTGAACATGACGGCCGGCGAGCTGGCTCGAGCTGCCGTCGCGAAGGAAGTCGACTTCGCTCCCGTGCCGGGCGCGAGCGCCGAGGCGATGCTGAAGGGCGCGCCCCTGGTCTTCGTGGTCGGCGAATCGCTGGTGTCGCAGTGGACGCTGACGACGGCGCCGAACGTCAAGACCGTGGAGGACCTGCGCGGCAAGACGCTCGGCTTCGGCCGGCCTGGATCCGCGGACTATGGCGAGCTCGTCGTCGTCCTCGCCAGGTTCTTCAAGATGGAAGCGGGCAGAGACTACAAGATCATCAACTTCCGCGGCGAGCCCGAGCGGGTGGCCGCGATCGTCGCCGGCTCCATCCAGGGCGCCGCACTGTCGTTCCCGCACGCCGCGCGCGCCGAGGCCGAGGGGCTGAAGATTCTCGTCAAGGCCGGCGATCACCTGCCGCGCCTTGGCGGCACGATCAGCACGCACAAGGACACCGTGCGCGATCGGCGTGACGCCGTCAGGCGCTTCATCCGGGCGATCGCGCGGGCCACCGACTACATCCGCACCGAGAAGGCGGGGACGCTCGAGGTCGTCCAGAAGCACTTCCAGCTCGAGGGCCGCGTGGCCGAGAGCTTCTACAGCCAGATCCGGGACAAGTTCGCGCCCCAGATCCCGAAGGATCTCTTCCGCCAGCTCTTCGACTCGGTCGCCACGCCCGAGCTCGGCTGGCCCAAGGACAAGCCCTTGCCCGACGTCGAGCAGTTCGTGGCTCGCGATCTCCTCGCCGCGACGCTGCGCGAGCTGGGCAAGCCGGTGGACTGAACCGCCGCGGAGGACACATGCCCAAGGTTCTCGCGTACACCGTCGTAGCCCTGGTGGCGCTGGCGGCGCTTCACGCCGCCGCGCAAACTGCACCGCGATCGAGCCGGCACATTTTCCTGGAGAAGGACCTGCCGGATTTCCCGGGTCGGGAGGCCGTGGTCTATCAGGTCACGTATCCGCCGGGCACCTCGAATCCTCCGCATCGCCACGACGGGCACGTGTTCCTCCACCTGCTCGAAGGCGAATTAGAGGTCCAGGTGAAGGGCGGGGATCTGGTGACCCTTGCTCCGGGTCAGAGCTACTACGAGTCACCGACGGACATTCACGTCGTGTCGAGAAATCCGAGCGCGACGACGCCGGCCCGGGCAATGGTGTTCATGATTCACCTCAAAGGGGCGCCCATGACGCGCCCGGTGCCGGAATGAGCGTGCTGACGAGTGCCCCGCTCCATCTGACCTATGCCGGTGGGCTCTACGACCGCACTGCCCCTCTCGCGACGGGCGAGGTCCGGCCGGAGGGTATCGACCTGAACTACCTGCCCGTGGTCCCGCCGGAGGCGTTCTGGCGTCAGCTCAAGCACAACGAGTTCGACGTCTCCGAGCTGTCCTGCGCCAACTACCTGACGGTGTTCTCGCGCGGCGACCGGCGCTTCGTCGCGATCCCGGTCTACCCGTCGCGCACGTTCCGGCACTCGGCGGTCTACGTCAACCCGGCGAACGGCATCAAGCGGCCGGAAGACCTGAAGGGCCGGCGGATCGGGTGCGCCGAGTACTAGATGACGATGGCCATCTGGCAGCGCGCGTTCCTGCAGCACGACTACGGCGTGGCGCCCACCGACGTGCAGTGGGTGCTCGGCGGCGTCGAGCAGCCGGGGCGGAAGGAGCGCATCGCCGTCAAGCCGCCGGCGGGAGTTCACGTGGAGGCGGCGCCGGCCGACAAGTCGCTGTCGGACCTGCTCGTCGCCGGCCAGATCGACGCCCTGCTCTCGCCGCACATGCCGCACGTCTTCCGCCGGCGCGATCCGCGAGTCGCGCGCCTGTTCCCCGATTTCTGGAACGTCGAGCGCGAGTACTATCAGAAGCACAAGGTCTTTCCGATCATGCACGTGGTCGCCATCAAGCGGGAGGTCTACGAGCGCCATCCCTGGGTCGCCGTCAGCTTGTACAAGGCGTTCTGCCAGGCGAAGGACCTGGCCATCGAGCGCATGTACGACAGCGATGCCCTCACGGTGAGCCTGGCCTGGCTCGTCGGCTACTGGGAGCAGGAGCGCGCGCTGCGCGGCGACGATCTGTGGTCGTACGGCTTCCAGAACAACCGCCACGACCTCGACACGCTACAGCGTCACCTGAAGGAGCAGGACCTGCTCGAGCGCGACTTCGCGCTGGAGGAGGCGTTCGCGCCGAGCACGCTCGAGACGTTCCGGCAGTAAGCCGCCGGCCGGCGCCCGGCGAGTGGGCTCCCGGCCGAGCCCACTCGCGGGAACGCTGCTCTCGAGCGACCCGTCAGGTCGTGGCGCGCGCGACGTACCCGTAGCGCAGGTTGCTTCGCAGCCCGCCGGTCGCCAGGTACTCCGCCTTGATCGCCGCGATCTTGTCGCGCGTGAGGTCGCTCTGGGCCGCCTTCACGCCGATCCCGTAGAGGCGCGCGGAATTGCCGCCGAAGATCGCGGTCTTGACGAGCCCGTCGGCTCCGCCGAGCGGCGCGAAGCCGTGCTTCTTCTGCATGTCCTCGGGGATGTCGAGCCGCCGCATCGCTTCGATCTGCCATTGCGGAGAGCCGTACCACACCGAGTCGGTGCCCCATACCACGTGGTCGGCGCCCATGCCGCGGACCAGCGTGCCGATGAACGCCGCCGCGAAGCGCGGGTTCGCCACGGCGGAGTTGGCGAAGGACGTGCCGATCTCGGCGTAGACGTTGCTGACGCCGTACTTCGCCGGGATCTCGGCGAGGTCTGTCGCCCACTTGATGCGGCCCGTCTGCTCGAACTCGGCGAGCGCGACGTCGGGCGTCTCGAGGAACGGCCGGAGTGCCGCGTGATAGATGACGAAGTTGATCTGCGGCCAGTCCTTCGCGGCCTTGCCCACGTCGCGGACGGTGGCGTACTCCCAGACACCCGGCCAGGACTTCTCGTAGTCCACGGGCAGGAGCCCCTTGTGGATGCAGACCGTCGTCACACCGGCCTTGACGATCTTCTCGTAGAAGGGATAGGCGAGCTTCTCGTCGTCGAGCCACCAGTACGAGTCGAGCTTGGTCGGGGCGCCCGGACTCCCGACCGAGTAGCCCTTCCAGCTGTCTGGCTTGAGTACGGCGATCGCGCGGTCGACCTCGTCCATCCATCCCCGCCGCTTCGGGGTGACCACGGCATGGGCGAGGAGTCGGCGCGAGCCGGCGATCCCGTTGACGATGGCGCGCGCCCTGGCGATCTGGTCGTTGTCCAGGGTGAGCGCGTTGGGGTCGTCGAACGGCGCGGCGGACAGGACCGCGATCTTCGTGTCGCTGTCGGCGAACATCTCCTTTACGTAGTTCTCGAACTTGTAACGGGCGAGGCTGTCCTCGCCGACGAGCGCCGGGTTCCAGTGCTGCTTGGCGTACCGGCCAAAGATCATGAGCCGGGGCACGTTGTAATCGTCCCGCACGAAGTGCGTCTGGGCATCGAAGATGAACTGCGCGGCGAGGGCCTTGGCCCGTTCGTCGGCCATGCCGGGCGCGGCGGCTTCGGCGGCGCTCACATCGAAGACGCGCCCGAAGACCTCGTTCATGGCCAGAAACGCGGCCGCCATGCCCGCGCTCGACGCGAGGAACCGCCGGCGCGTCATCCCGTGCTTCGGGCCGAGCGCATCGGCCATGGTCTTGATCCGAGCCTCGAGACGACGCTGTTCACGGGTCTGGGGAAGCGGGTTGAATTCACCATTGGAGACGATCTGGACGGGAACCGGTGAGGGGAAGGGAGCAATGTCTGCCGGAACCGTTCGCTTCAGCTCCTCGGCGCTCAAGTAGTGCGGCATGGTCACCCTCCTCGGATGCGGAGTATGCCGGAGAGCGTAAGGAGGCCGCCGCGCTTGTCAAGGGGAGTGGTGTAAGCTCCTGCCATGATGCTGACCACGCTGATGCAAGGGCCACTGCCCGTCACCGCTCCGCTGGTGCTGAATCCGCTCATGGCCAGGATGGTCGAGGCCGCCGGCTTCGGGGCCGGCTATCTCGGCGGCGGCGCGACGGGCTATCAGAAGGTCGCGCTCGAGGCGAATCTGAATCTCACCGAGATGTGCCAGGCGGCCATCGACATTCACGCCGTCTCGTCGCTCCCCCTCATCCTCGACGGCGCCTGCGGCTACGGCGACCCGATGCACATGCACCGGACCATCGGCATGTGCGAGGCGGCGGGCTTCGCGGCGATCGAGATCGAGGACCAGCTCGTGCCGAAGCGGGCGCACCATCACATCGGCATCGAGCACATGATTCCGATGGAGCTGATGGCGGCCAAGGTCAAGGAGGCGGCAGCGGCGCGGCGCCGCCCGGGCTTCCTCATCGTCGCGCGCACCAACGCGATGCGGGCCAGCACCATGGACGACGCGCTCCGCCGCGGAGAAGCCTACCGAAAAGCCGGCGCCGACGTGTTGCTCCTCTCGATGGCCCACAAGCCCGAGCAGCTACGCGCCATCGCCGACCGGCTCGGCGGCCCGTTGACGTATCTCACGTCGCGCGGCGGACTCGCCGGCCTGGGCATGACCCTGCGGGATCTCGGCGGCCTCGGGTACAAGATCGTCGCCGACCCGCAGACGCCGCTGCTGGCCGCCTACGCGGCGTGGAAGAACGTCTACCAGGACCTCGCCGATGGGTTCGGTGCGAAGACCACGACGCGGCCCGACTGGGGCCCGGTCGAAAAGGACATGCTGGCCACGATCGAGCTCGAGAAGTTGCTGGCGGTCGAGCGCGCGACGGTGGAGAAGCCAGGCTAGCGCGCTCGGCGTCAACCTGGCGGGGCCTCGATGCGCTTTGCCGGGTGTACCACCACCTACATCTTGTCCACATCTTCACAGTTATCCACGGCGTCAGAATTGCTCCGCGTGACGCGGTCTCACGGTTGCGACCGCCAAAAACGAACGGTCTATCCACGCGTCGCGGGCGCGGATTCAATATGTCTCGTATTCGACGGGATCGCGCGCGCCTCGAGGCGCGCGTACACGCATTTGGTGCTGGCAACCCAGGCATTGACATCCCCGATCGAGTGCTCATAGATGTCGATACAGAGAGAGGTGGAGATGTTCTGCCCTTCTCACGTGAGGACGGGAGCCCATGGAGGCGAGTCGCAAGCCACTGGCAAGAGTAGAAGGACGCCGTCGCCTGCGGCTCAGCGGTCTCACCATCGTGTGGCGGGGCACGCCGAGCCTGGATGACTGGGTGGCCTACATCCTCAGGGCAAAGTCGAAAAAGTTCATCCTGGCTGATCACGCGTCTGAGCGGAAGGTGAAAACCCTGCTGTCGCGGTTGCAAACGATGTCGAAGAAGCAAGTCGAGAAGCTTGCGAAAGGCTAGGGAATGTTCGCGCAGCTCGCGGCTAGGGCCCTTGCGGCCCCGAGGGAGGGCGAGCATACTGCTCGTCTTCTCATGACGCCAAAGCGAATCGAGGATCTCCTTGACCGTATCGGGTGTCTGAGGCACCCGTGTGATCTCGATCTGGTGCTCTTCTTCTCTCGGCATCCGCGGGCCTACCTCCTCACCGAGCGTCTGGCCCAGTACGTCGGGTATGAGGTGCCGCAAGTCGAGCAATCGCTCGAGACCCTGACCACCGCCGGGCTCCTGCGCCGGTCCTCGGACTCGACCCACCCCGCGCGGCTCTACGTTCTCACGCCTGGCAGCACTCTCGGTGGATGGCTCTCCTCGCTCCTGCGATTCGCCGTAACCCGAAAAGGCCGGCTGGCCGTCATCCACGCTCTCAAACAGCGGCAATCGTCAGGGCCCTCGGGTCGTGGCGAGCCTGACCCGTCGCGAGCGCTCAAGCAGTCTCACGGAGGCTAGAGGCCTTATGCCTGAATCAGACCTGGTCAAGACAGGAATCAAGGGGCTCGACGAAATCCTGTTCGGCGGCATTCCGCGGGGGAACATCATCCTGGTCGCGGGAACCGCGGGGACGGGGAAGACGACGCTCGGGGTCGAGTTCGTGTATCGCGGCGCCCGCCAGTTCAACGAGCCGGGCGTGATCGTCCTGTTCGAAGTGGCCCCGGACAAGCTCATCCGCGACGCGGCGCTCTTCGGGTGGGACCTGAGAGAGCTCGAGCGTGACGGGCGACTGAAGATGGTCTTCACGACGCGGCAAGTCTTTCAGCAGGAGCTGCTGCAAGCCGACAGCGTGCTCCTTGCCGAAGCCGCAGAGATTGGCGCGCGGCGGATCTTCGTCGATGGGCTCGTCCGGCTCCCCGAGGCCAATGACGGGGAGCCTCGCGAGGCGTTCCATCTCCTCGCGGAGGGGCTGCGTCTTTCAGCAGGAGCTGCTGCAAGCCGACAGCGTGCTCCTTGCCGAGGCCGCCGAGATTGGCGCGCGGCGGATCTTCGTCGATGGGCTCGTCCGGCTCCCCGAGCCCAATGGCGGGGAGCCTCGCGAGGCGTTCCATCTCCTCGCGGAGGGGCTGCACCGCGAGAACATGACGGCGATGCTGGCGCTGGAGTCGACAATGGTCGGTCCGGCAGCCGCCCGGGCGCCCGAGGAGTTCGTCGCCGACACGATCATCCAACTCACCATCGAACCGGTCCAGCGCGCCGTGCTGCGGTCAGTCGAGGTCGCGAAGTCGCGCGGCCACGAGTATGCCCTGGGCCGTCACTCGTTCCGGATCGTCAACGGTCAGGGGCTCGAGATCTATCGTCGCGTCCAGGCGCCCCGCAGCCTGCAACGCGAAGGGAGCGCCGCGTTCGACACAACCTCGCGGGTCGCGACGGGCATCCCCGGCCTCGATGAGCTGGTGAACGGCGGGTATTTCGTGGCGAGCACGACACTCGTCGTCGGGATCTCGGGGGCGGGGAAGAGCGTCATGGCCTTGCAGTTCATCGCGGAAGG
>MNEG01000056.1:12370-16769 GCA_001917585.1 Candidatus Rokubacteria bacterium 13_1_40CM_68_15 | reverse complement strand
ACGCCATGGTGGAGATGGATCTCCACCTCGCCCCAACCGTCGTGACAGTGCTCGGCCAGCCGGTCGATCAGCGTTTTTTCGTACTGCTCGGCCGGATAGAAATAGGTGTGACGGAACGGGAAGCCGTCGGAATCCCGGTGCGTGTCCGCCATCTTCGGATACTCGCGGCACCAGCGCTCCAGCCGGCGCTCCTGCTCGTCCAGGTCGGCATGACGCCTGGACACGCCCGGCACGATCGAAGGCTCGAAGTGGTCGGCCAGCGCGATGATCAGATGATGCGGCGTGGCCTTCCGGGACGCGCGCCGCACGAGCTGCTGGCCGGCGTACCCGGGAAGCCAGCGCAAGCACGCCAGTCCCTTCGCCACCTGGTCGGTGAAGGCGCTCACCGCTCCACCTACTTCCGTTCCGCCGCGCGACCCGGCGCGCTCGTGGGCAGCCAGCGCGCTGCGCGATCGCCGAAGAGCTGCGCCCGGCCCAGGATCTTCGTCTCGGTCGACGGGTAGTCGTCCGTCAGGTAGCCGACGAGCCCGTCGCGATGCTGGGCGTGGTTGACGAAGTCGTGGAACACCTTGCGCGCCACCGGCGCCCACTTCTCGGGGTCACGCTGGGCGAGCCACGCGAACAGGTCGACGAACAGCGCGTTGGTGTTCACGCTCGGCTTGTCGGTTGCCTGACCACACGTGTCCTCGGCCGGGCACCAGCCGTCGGTCGAAAACGCGCCGTACGGCTTGGCTCCCGGCGGGTCGTAGGGCCCGTTCGGCAGCGGCGTGATGGCCCACGCGCCCATCCGGGTGAGGAACCCTTCGTACGCGAGCGACCATTCGTTGCGCTGAATGGCCACGTCGGCGAACGCCAGCATGGCCAGCGTCGCGTAGCCGTGCATGCTGACCCAGACGAGGTTCTTCAGACCGTAGGGCGTGGTGTTCTTGATGTAGCCCTTGGCGCCCGACGCCACCTCGTACCGCACCAGCTCGTTCATCAGTTCCTTGGCCTTGGTCCAGTAGCGCAGGTCGCCGGTCTCCTCGAAGCCGCGCACCAGGATGAGCATCGGCCACGTGACCCACCGCACCTCGGAGTACGCGTTGTTCCAGACGGCCGGCGTCTTTCCACCCCACGCGTTCCAGATGCCTTCCACTCGCCGGACGGCGGCCTCGCGGATCCACGGATCACCGGTCACCGCCGCGGCCACGAAGAGCCCCTCGACCCACACGTGGGAGCGCTTGGGCGGAAACCAGTTGTTCGGCGCACCGTGGTCGCCCTTCTCGTACCGGGCCAGGCCGGCGTCGCCGGCGCTCCAGTAGTCGGTCCACACGTAGTCGACGGAGACGGCGTGCCGCACGGCTGCCATGCCCCAGCGCAGCGCATCGCGGTTGCCCGTCTTCACGTAGTGCTTGAAGGCGGCGCGCACCCAGTCGTAGTGGCCGGAGGCCATCCCACCGCCCCACTGGATGTCGCCATAGTTGCGCCACGTGTAGGCGCCGGGCTCGGCGAACGGGTAATAACGGCCGCGTCGAAGGAGTGAGAAGAGCGTCGTCTTCGTCGAGTCCTCTTCCCCCGGCCAGCCCTCCCGCGACGCGCTTCCGGTGCCGTAGGACTTCTCCCAGGACGTGCCCTGCCAGCGGTCGTATCTCCTGAGCAGCGCCTCGCTGGCCGGGTCCTGGCCCTTCAGGCCTTCGGGCGCGATCTTGAAGTGCTCGACCAGGGCCTGGCGCTGCGCGGTGGTGAGGCTCGGCAACGCCTCGGCCTCGTCGACGAGCGCCTGGTCGTCCAGCGCGCCATCGAGCACGGCGAATCGATCCCAGGCGTCTTCGCCGGCTCGCAGCAGCGTCGCGCCCTCGACGAGCGTCAGGATCAGCTCGGTCGCGGTGGCGGTGATCCGGCGCGGCTGGCGCTCCCAGAATTCGGGGACGACGTACGCGCGGCCGTCGAGGCGCACGATGCCGCTGCTGCGGCCGCCCCACTGCGAGGGCTTGGTGCTGGGCCCGACGCGGCGCACCTCGTGATCGCCGCTCTTGATCGCGTAGGCGAAGCCGTACTGCGTTCCGGCCAGCTTGCTGGGCTCCCACCACTGGCGGACGTCCGCCGGCACGTCGACGGCGAGGCCGTCGATCGTCGCTTGCGTCGCTGCACCCGTCCGCGGAATCCGAATGCGCAGCGCGACGGTCGTGTAATCGGTGCCGCCGCCATTCTGGAGCGGACGTTCGCGACCACTGCGGTTGCGCAGCCGCACGTCGTAGCGGCGACCGTGAGCGGTCGGCGTCTCCCGCAGCTCGACCAGCACGTCGGTGTCACCCATCCGCCCGGAGCTCGCCGAGTACGTCTGGCCCGAGCTCACCTGCCATTCCACCGCGACCTTCTCCGCCGCATCGGCCGACGGCGCGCGCCAGGCACAAAGGGTCGCCACGATCAGCGTGGCGCCCAGCATCCGCAGCGACAGTGTCATCACGAGATCAACCCTCCTGAGTGCCCGGCTGCGCCGGGGACGACGTGGGAACACGGGTCAGGTGACGCAGGCCATGAGCCGCGTCGAGGAGCCGGAAGTACGCCGGATGCAGCCGGTCCCAGAGCGGCGTGAGGACGCGCTCCTGCAGGCGGTAGGCGACCGGTGACAGGATCGCCTCGATGTTGTGAAACGCCTGGAGCTGGCCGCCCCAGCGCTTCTTGAAGGCGTACACGCCGTGTCGCGAGTCGTTCACGTCGTCGGTCGGCGTGCAGCCGCCGAGGTCGAAGTACCGGATGCCGAGCCGCTTCGCGTCGCGGATCGCACGCCAGAACACGGCGGCCGGGGCCTGCTTGGCGGTGAGCTCGCGGTTCCGCGTCGATCCGCCGAGGTAGTAGAGCATCGTGTCGGCGTGCGTCAGGAACACGCACGACGCGAGCGGCGACGTCTCGTGCCACGCAACGTAGAAGCGAGCCGCTCCGGTGCCCGCCATCCGCGCGTGCAGCGTCTCGAAGAACGCCGGCGGGAAATCGGTATAGGCGGTGCGAGCGCGCACGCGATCCGAGGTCTCGTGCGACAGCTGGCAGAACGCGGCGAGGTCGGCGGCGCTCTCGACCGGACGCACCACCACGCCTTCGCGCTCGGCCTTGCGGATCTTCCGCTCGGCGCCGGTCATCCCGCGCAGCAGATCGGCCTCCGACCGGGCGAGATCGAGCACGAACGTGTGCCGGGGCGTGATCGACAGCTGCGGGGCCGCGCCGTCAGGAGGCAGGCCATCACCGGCGACGCCCCACATCGTGTCGCCGACCTTGACATAAGGCACGCCGCGCGCGCTCAGTGCGTCGAGGGTGCCGCGTAAGAACGACCATGGCGCGCCCGTTGCAAAGAGATTGGCGCGTGCGGTGAGGCGCCAGCCCCGGACGAGGGCGAGCGCCGCGTAATCGGCGCTCCACACGTAGAGTGGCCGGTAGCCCATCAGGCGCATGGCCTCGGCGAAGCCTTCGCTCTGGGACGCAGCCGCGATGCGCTCGGCCCAGTCGGCCGGCGGCGTCGACGTCACGCGGATCACGAGCGTTCCCTCGCGAGCCGGCGGAAGAGCCGGGTCTCGAGTGCGGGGAGCGCCGCCCGCAGCACGCGCGTGATGTCAGACGCCTTCACGCCCTGCAGGTAGATCGGATACGCCCGCTCCCACAGCGGCGAGAGCACGCGGTCCTGAAAGGCCAGCTTCAGCCGGGACAGGACGATCTCTCCGCTGGTCATCTCGGTGAGCACGCCGCCCCACATCCGCTTGAAGGCGTAGACGGAGTAGTGCGGATGGGCGGGATCGTCCGTCGGCGTGACCGATCCCATCGAGAAGCGAGTCAGACCGCGCGTCTTTCCGAGCCGCATGGCGTGCCAGAACATGGCTGTCGGGCCCTGCTTGACGGTGAGCGCGCGGTCCCGCGTGGACGCGCCGTGGCAGTAGGTGATCCACTCGCCGCCCAGCAGGAACATCCCGGCGGCCAGCGGGATCCCCTCGCTGCGCGCGAGCAACAGCACCGCGTGGCCGGCCGGCACCATGTGGCGGAACACTTCGGCGAAGAACGCGTCGGGGTAGATGGCCGCCTGGCGCTGCGCCTCCATCCGACCGTTGGTCACCTGCGACAGCCGGCAGTAATCGCGCAGATCGGCGTCGGTGGCGACCTCGGTCACGACTACGCCGTCCTTGCTCGCGCGCCGGATCTTGCGGCGGATCTCGTCCTTCATGCCGCGGAACAGCGCGTCCTCGTCGCGCGTGAGGTCCTGCTCGATGATGTGGCGCACCACCGGACGGATCCCCGAGCACCCGGCGAGGACGGCCGGGGCCGGCGGCCAGTAGTGATCACCCCAGCGCACCAGCGCCGGCGCCGAGCGCCGGATGATGTTCACCAGCTCGGTCGCGAACCCGAGGTCGGCACCGTCCACGTTCACCTTGGCGCG
>MNEG01000056.1:0-12239 GCA_001917585.1 Candidatus Rokubacteria bacterium 13_1_40CM_68_15 | reverse complement strand
TCGCCGGCTGCGAAGCACGTCGTGGATGAAGTCGTCGGCCACCCGCGACACGACGTAGCGGAACTTGCCCGACGCCGTGCGGGGGATCGCCTCGACGGTCTCCACCCGAACGCCCACGGCGGCGCCGAGGCGGGCGGCCAGCGCGCGCTGGACATGCTCGTCGTCGTCGTGCGACCAGCCCGGCGCCGCGACGACCAGGACGACGATCGCGTCGACATCCTCCTGGACGATCTGGAACTCCCGCACGCGCTCCATCTCCCGCAGCACGTAGATGAGGGCGAGCGCGTGGACGATGCGTCCATCGGGCGCCACCAGGAAGTCGGTACGCCGGCCCTCGACCCGCTTGAGGAGGGGCAGCGAGCGGCCGCATCGACACCGTTCGTCCGTCAGCTCGCCGAGATCGCCCGTGCGATATCGGATGAGCGGCATCGCTGGCCGATGGCAGTTCGTCACGAGGATCTCGCCGAGGCCATCCGCGGTGACGGCATCGGTCTCCAGCACCACGCCCTCGGCCGGGATGTGCAGGCCGCCGTGGGGACATTCGTTGCCCATGTTGCCGGCGTCACGCGCGCCGTACTCGACCGCGACCGGGCAGCCGAACACCGCTTCGATCGTCTTCCGCTGGAAGTCGAACAGCGTCTCGGCCGTCGTGAACACCGCGTGCAGCCGCCAGCGTGGCCGCCAGCCTTCGCGCTCCAGGAACCGGGCGAGCAGGTAGAGCGCGCTGGCGTAGCCGTAGAGCCGCAGGGGCCGGTGGCTCGTGATGATGCGCGCGTACTCGGCGAGCGCGCGTTCGCCGAGGTCGAACGCGGAGATGAGCTTCGAGTTGATCAGCCAGTCGCGCAGGCTGCGCAGACGGTCCTGCCGGCTGACCTCGATCGGCGATCCCCACAGCACGATCTCACGCGCGCCCGGTTCGAGCCCGAACCAGCGATGGGCCCGGTGCCGGACTGCCAGTGCGAAGCCCACGCTCATGTCGACGAGCAACGTGACCGGCTCGCCGGTGGAGCCTCCGGTCGCGACGCGCTGGACCCGGCCCAGCCGCACGCCGGTCGCGGCCAGATCGTCGAAGTTCTCCCGCAGGAGCTGGCGCGTCAGGACCGGCACCTTGCGAAAGTCCTCCAGCGACTGGATACGGCGGGGCGGGACCTCGTGCTCGTCGAAGAGCCGTCGGTAGTAGCGCGTGTGGCGGTAGGCGAGCTCGAGGTGACGCCGCAGCTCTGCGAACTGGATATCAAGCAGCTTGCCGGGGTCCATCCACTGCGTTTGCTCGAGGCGCTCCAGCCACGAGAACGTCGGCGTCCGCTTCAGGCGCTCGTGCAGCGGCAGGACGACGTGGCGCACGATCAGCGGATGCATGTCGTCACCATCACCAGCACCGCACGGTGGCGCCGTGGCCGCCGTCGGCGGCGAGCTCCATCAACAGCGCATCCATGAAGAACTTGGCCGCCCAGTTCGGGTAGCTCCCGAACAGGTATCGCCCCCAGATGGGGTGCGAGCCCTTGACCGCGCCCCGGATATGAGGATTCGCGGTCGCGCAGTCGTGGATCGATTTCAGGAACCGGGTCGCCCGGCGCGCCCCGTCCGAGAAGCTCGAGTCGCCGGTCAGGCGCGCGAGGCGGAACCACTGCGCCGCCGTCTGCGCGTTTCCGGTTACGCAGGAATAGGACGCGGTCGGCCGCCAGCTCGCGTCGAACGTGCCGGGCAGCCGGCCCTCCCTGTCGAGGTGCGTGAGGAGCGCGCGGCAGGTGAGCTCGGCCGCCGCCACGTAGTCCCGTCGACCGAGTCGGAGCCCCGCCTCGAGCAAACCCTGGGTGGTGTACGCGATCGTGTGGACGAACGGATCTTCGTCCGGTGAGAACGCGCAGTGGGCGAAGAATCCGTTGCCGGCCTGCTGGCCGAGCGCCCAGTCGAGGTGGCGCACACCCGTCGCCTCGAAGCGCCGCTCGCCGGTCACGAGGCCGAGCTCGACCAGCGCCCACGCCGTCCGCGTGTTGTAGACGTGGACGGCGTTCCGGTAGTCGAAGCGTCGCCAGGCACCGTCCCCGTCCTGAACGTTCACCAGCCAGGAGCCGGCTCGACGGGCAGCGATCAGGAACCTCAGGTCGCCGGTCGCCTCGTGGGCCGCCAGCAAGCCGAAGATGATCTGGCCGGTGTTGAAGACGACCGGCGGGTGGGCGCGATCGACGAAGTGCCCGGGAAAACCGCCGTCGGCGTGCTGGACGGTCAATTCCCACTCCGCCATCGTCAGGGCGGCCTTCTCGTAATCGAGTCGACCGACGACGGCCGCGTACGTCAGCAAGCTCGGGATGATGTAGCCGGTCGTTTCCGGATAGGACGGCAGCCATCCATCCTCGAACGTGTAGCCGCCGGACACGCCGTCGTCGCGCGTGCCGGCCTGGGCGCGCAGGATCCACTGGGCGGCCTCGTCGAGGTGTCGTGACGTGGCCAGGACGGGCGAGCGCCGGCCGACCGCGTCGGCGAGCAAGAGCCGCAGCGCTTCGGGCCGATACACTTGCTTCCGCAGCAGATCAGTGACCATGGCCCGATCCGGACACCGCCGTCGGTGTCGAGAGCTCATCGATGTCGGGCGTCGAGCGCCGCAGCGCCGAACACTCCTCGAGGACGCCCCGGGCCGTCGTCTCCCAGCTCTGGCGGCGAGCGTGCGCCACGAGATCGCCCCGGTCCCACGACTGGTGAAGCGCGCGGTCGACCGCAGCGGCCAGGGATTCGACGTCGCCGAAGGGAACCAGGAACCCGTCGCGCCCGTCCCGCACGATCTCCGGGTTGCCGCCCACGTGCGTCGTCACGACCGGAACGCCACAGGCGATCGACTCCAGGAGCACGTTGGCGCGGCCCTCCGACCGCGTGGCCAGACACAGCACGTCCGCCGCCGCGTACCACACGCGCAGGTCCTCGTGAGGCTTCGAGCCGACGAAGAGCACGTGATCGCCGAGCCCGTGGGCCCGGATGATCCCGTCCAGCGTGTGGCGGTACGAGTCTCCGACGCGCTCGCCGCCGACGACGACGTAGAGCAGCCGGGGATCGCGCGCCAGCAACCGCGGCAGCGCTTGGAGCACGACGTGCTGGCCCTTGCCTTCGTAGACGCCGCCGACCGTGAGCAGGATCGTCGCGTCGAGTGGCAATCCCAGGCGCCGCCGGGCGTCGTCCCGGTCCATCGGAAAGAAGCGGGTCGTGTCCACCCCGTTCGGAATGACCCGGATCTTCTCGGCGCGAATCCCGAGGTCGATCGCCACGCGCTTCAGTGACTCGCTCACGGCGACGACGCGGTCGGCCGCCTGCAGCGCGAAGCGGAGCTGCGGGCGATGGAGCGGATAGGTGCGGAGCCGCACGATACTCCCACGCAGCGTGATCATGACCGGGCACCCGAGCGCCTTGCCGAGGAGCACGCCCGCCATCCCGTCGGGGTACGCGAAGTGCGCATCGATCATCTCGAACGGGAAGCTCTGCCGCAGTCGCCGCACGAAGCCGAGCAGCGACGCAGCGTAGAGGATGCCGTCCAGCCACTTCCCGTATCGCGGCACGCTGACGAAGCGCGGATGGTGGACGACCAGCCCGTCCTGGCGCTCGATGCGCGGAATCCCGCCCCAGCGGCGGCCACGGATCGCCTGATCCCACGGAAACCACGGCACCGGGGCCACGACCACGGCCTCGCAGGACCGCGCCATGCGCCGCACGCGCTCGCGGACGAAGACGCCGAGGTTCGGCTGCCGCGGGTTCGGAAAGACCGAGCTGAGGACGAGGACGCGCACGCGCACGCTCCTAGAGGACCGCCGCGTAGGCCGGCAGGTAGCGCGACACGATCTGTGGCCAGGTGCGCTCGGCGAGCACGGATGCCCGGGCGCGCTTTCCCAGGCTCGCCACGAGCCCGGGATCGCTGTCGAGCCGGGCGGCGGCGGCCACGAACGCTTCGCGAGACTCCGCCGCGAAGAGCAGCCCGGTAGCCTCGTGGCTGACCAGCTCCTTGAGCCCGCCGACATCGCTGGCGAGCACCGCCTTCCCCATCGCCATGGCCTCCAGCGGCTTGAGCGGCGTGACCAGCTCGGTCAGCCGCATGCGCCGGCGCGGACAGACGAAGACGTCGATGACCGAGTAGAGCCGGCGGATCTCGTCGTGTGGAACGCGACCGGCGAAGACCACGGCGTCGCCGAGCGGCTCGGCGAGGCGACGCAGCGTCGCCTCCTCTTCCCCGCCTCCGGCCAGCAGCAGACGGGCCCCGGGCACGCGCACCACGAGGTCGGCAAACGCGTCGAGGAGGAAACGGAGGCCTTCGTAGTGATAGAAGGACCCGAAGTAGCCGAGCGTGAGCTTCCCGTCGAGACCGAACCGCTCGGCCAGGTCGAGCGCGCGGGCGACGGGTTGGAACGCGTTGGTGTCCACGCCGTTGGGAATCACGATGACGCGTCGCCCGTCCACCCGGCGCGCGACGATGTCCGCGCGCATGCCCTCGCAGATGACGGCGACGCGATCGGCCCGCTTGAAGAGATAGGTCTCCAGGGCCCGGATCAGGCGATAGCGGCTCGAGCCCTCCCGGAACTTCCGCTGGTCCACCGCGGCGTCTTCCCAGAACGCCCGCGCTTCGTAGACCACGGGCAGGCCGAGCCGGCGCCCCGCCCACAGCGCCGGAAGGCCGTTGAGCACCGGGGAGTGCGCGTGAATCAGGGCCGCGCGCTCGGCCCGGGCGACGGCGGCCACGCGCGCCGCCGTCCTCGCCATCAGCTGGAGCTCGCGCACGAACGGCACGCGACCTCGCTCGCGCGCGGTTCGATGATGGCAGACCCCTTCGATCGTCTCGACGGCGTCCACCTCGCTCCCGTGCTTGGGCGACGTGAGGACGACCGGCCGCAGGCCCAGTCGACGCTGGAACTCGACGATGCTGCGGCTCCGATAGCTGTAGCCGCTGTGCAGCGGAACCGAATGATCGAGCACGTGGAGCACCGTCATCGCCTGGTTCATGGCGTGATCGGCCCCCGGCTCGGATCCTGATCGATGAACGTCCGATGCCACAGCTCGAGCACCATCAGGGCCCAGAGCTGGGCGCCGTGATTGCGGAGCCGGCGCTGGTGGTGCTCCCACATCCGCCGGACGTGGTCGGCGCGGACGTAGCCGCGCTCCCGCGCGACGCGCGACAGGAGGAGCTCCTCACCCAGGTCGCGGAGGTCCGCCCGCAGCCACTGCCCGAGCGGGATCTCGAAACCCTGCTTGCGCCGATGAATAAGGTTGGCCGGTAGCTGCGGCTCGAGGTAGCGCTTGAGCAGGTACTTCGAGGTCCCGCCGCGATACTTGAGGTCGGGGGCCACCGTCGCCGCGAACTCGATGACCTTGTGGTCGAGGAGCGGCGACCGGACCTCCAGCGAGTTCGCCATGCTCATCCGATCGACCTTGACGAGGATGTCGTTGGCCAGCCACGTCTTGAGGTCGACGTAGAGCAGCTGGCTCAGCGGATCGAGCCCGCCCACGCGCTCGAAGTGTCCCCGGAACGCCGTGAACGGATCGTGGCCGCTCGTCTGCCGCAGGAACTCGGGCGCGAGCAGCTTCGACTTCTCGTGAGTCCGGAAGAGCGACAGGTCGTTGAAATACGCCCGCTCGAACGTCGTGCCGACGTTCTGGAGGAAGCACTTCGCCCGCAACGGCCGAGGCAGCCAGTCGGCCTTGGGATAGACGCTGCCCAGGGGGCCCACGACGCCCGCGCGGAGCCACGCCGGCAGCCAGCGGCGGGCACGAACCTCCCAGCGATTCAGTCCGTACCGGCGCTGGTAGCCGGCGAACACCTCGTCACCGCCGTCCCCGGACAGCGCCACGGTCACGCGCTCGCGGGCGGCCGCGGCGAGGTAATAGGTGGGGAGCGCCGACGAGTCGGCGAACGGCTCGTCCAGGTGCCACACCAGCCGGGGCAGCACGTCCACGGCCCGCGGCTCGACGATGAGCTCGTGGTGCTCGCTGCCCACGGCCTCGGCGACCATCCGCGAGTACGGCAGCTCGCTGAATTCGCGATTCGCGAATCCCACGCTGGTCGTGACGACCGGCCCCGAGCCGAGCGTGGCCATCGCCGTCACCACCGCGCTCGAGTCGACGCCGCCGCTCAGGAACGCGCCCAGCGCGACGTCGCTGACGAGACGAACGCGCACGGCGTCGCTGAAGACCTCGGCGAACCCCTCCAGCGCCTTCCGCTCGTCCCGGATGGTCACGCCGCCGCGGGGCACGTCCCAGTACTCCGACACGCGGACGGCGCCGCGCTCCCAGACGAGCACGTGCGCGGGCGGCAGCTGGACGACGCCCTCCAGGATCGTGGCCGGGCCCTGCAGGCAGCCGAACGAGAAGTAGTCGTCGAGCGCCTCGAGCTTGATCGCCCGCTTGCGCGCGGGGTCTTGAAGCAACGCCTTCAGCTCCGAGGCGAAGCAGAAGCGCTCGAAATCCTCCGTGTAATAGAGCGGCTTCTTGCCGGCCCGGTCACGGGCCAGGACGAGCCGTCGCTCGGTCTCGTCCCAGAGCGCGAACGCGAACATCCCGCGGAGCCGCTCCACGCACCGCACGCCGTACTCCTCGTAGGCGTGGACGATCGCCTCCGTGTCCGAGCGGGAGCGGAAGTGATGTCCCCGCGCCTCGAGCTCACGGCGGAGCTCGGCGAAGTTGTAGATCTCCCCGTTCAGGACCACCGCCTTCGTGCGATCCTCGTTGTAGATCGGCTGGTCGCCGCCTGACACGTCGATGATCCGCAGGCGACGGCTCGCCAGGCCGACGCCCGGCTGGGCGTGGAACGTCCCGGCGTCCGGGCCGCGATGCGCGATCACCGATCCCATGCGCTCGAGCAGGTCCCGCTCCAGCGGCCGCTGGGGATC
Organism: Candidatus Rokubacteria bacterium 13_1_40CM_68_15; assembly: GCA_001917585.1. Lineage (GTDB taxonomy): Bacteria > Methylomirabilota > Methylomirabilia > Rokubacteriales > CSP1-6 > 40CM-68-15. The sequence goes on along the minus strand of MNEG01000056.1, from coordinate 5,379 downwards.
GGCATAGACGATCCCGGCAATTCCGCACATCGCTAGACGATCCTCTTGCGTTCGGCGAGCCAGCGGTACAGGTCGCGGTAGCGCGACGCCATGCTGACCAGTCCAAACTCCGTGACCGCGCGCCGTCGAGCCGCCTCGCCGTGGGCCGTCCGCAGACCGGAATCCCAGAGGTAACCGTCGATCGCCTTCGTGAGCGCGGCCGGATCACCGGCCGGGATGATCGTGCCCGTCACGCCGTCCTCCACGAGCTCGGGGTTGCCGCCGACACCGGTGGCGACGACCGGACGTCCCGCGGCCATGGCTTCGAGCAGAGTGTTCGACATCCCTTCGGCGATCGAGGGCAGCACGAAGACGTCGAGCCCCGCGCAGAGCCGCGGAACGTCCGTGCGCTCTCCCAGGAAGCGGACCCGCGCGTGGATTCCGAGCGCCGTGGCCATGGCTTCGAGGGCCGCGCGCTGAGGGCCATCACCGATGAAGACCAGCGTGACGTGGTCGGCACGTCGGGCCACCTCGGCGAACGCCGTCAGCAGCGTCGGATAGTCCTTGATCCCGTTCAGCCGTCCGACCGTCCCGATCACGATCGTGTCGTCCGAGGCATCGAGCGCCTGACGTCCCTCGGGGCGTCCCGCCGGCGAGAAGCGCTGCGTGTCGACCCCGTTGGGAATCACGAGCAGCTTGTCCTCGGGCAGCTTCACCGTTTCTCGGAGCCACTGGCGCAGGTCGCTCGACACGGTCACCACGTGGTCCATCCACGGCGCCAGCAGCCGCCGGAACCGGTTTCGCCGCGTGTTCAACCCTTCCGGATCGGCCACCTCACGTCCGTGCTCGCTGTGCACGACCGCTCGCACGCCCGCGAGCCGGGCGGCCGGAACGGCCTCGATCGCGCCCCAGTTCCTGGAGTGCACGAGATCCGGCTCGAGCCGCCGCAAGACGCTGAAGAGTCGGAACATCGCCAGGCGCATCGGCTCGGCCGCGGGCTTGCCGAGCGTCATCACTGGGACGTCACGCGGCAGACGCTGCGCGAAGGCGCCAAGAGGCGCCATCGAGACGACGGCGTGGGCAAATTCCGGCAGCGCACTCACCACGTTGACCAGACCGTTCTCGAGACCACCGACGTCCAGAGTCGGAACGACGTGAACGATCCGGAGCGGGCGGGAGCTCATCAGCGCGTGGCCACCGTCAGCGCAGGGCGCGGAGGTTCGCGGCGAGACGGCGCGGCCTTCGCCCACGTCCGCCACCAGAGCTCCAGGCACACGAGCGACCAGATCTGAACCGAGAGATCCCGGCGGCCCGACCGGTGCTCGCCGAGGATCCGCGCCACCGATTGGTTATCCAGGATGCCGTGACGCCGGGTGAGGTCGTCGAGCAGGACCTCGCGGATGTAGTCCTCCCCCGCGCCGCGAAACCAGCGGTGCAGCGGCACCCCGAACCCCATCTTGCGGCGATGCAGGATCCGCTCGGGCAGGACGTCCGCGACCGCGCGCTTGAGCGCGTACTTCGTCTCGCCCTGGTGGAGCTTGAGCCGAGCCGGAAGGTTGGCGACGAACTCGACGAGGACGTGATCGAGCAGCGGGACCCGGGTCTCGAGCGACACCAGCATGCTCGTCCGGTCGACCTTCGTGAGGATGTCCTCGGGAAGGTAGGTCCGCATGTCGATGTACTGGAGCGTGGTCAGGTAATCGGCTCGGTCTCGCTCGGTGATGAGCGAACCGAACCAGTCGGCGCCGGCATCCGGGCCCACCTGGGCCCGAGCCTCCGGGGTCAGGAGGTCATCGATCGCCATCAATCCCGGGATCTGCATCATCCGCGCGTAGCGCTCGAGCGGGCCGTCGGCGGCAAGCCGAAGCGTGCCGGCTCCGCGCACCTCGCGCGGAAGGGCGCTCGCGAGGCGCCGCCACAGCGGCCGTGCGAAGGAGGCCGGCGCGCGGTCGAGCCAGCGATGCCAGGTCAGCGCGCGGAGGTAGCGGCGGTATCCCGCGAAGCTCTCGTCGCCGCCGTCCCCCGACAGCGCGACCTTGACGTGCTCGCGAGCCACCTCGGACACGTAATAGGTCGGGAGCGCAGAGGCGTCGGCGAACGGCTCGTCGAACTGCCAGGCCAGCTTGGGCAGGATGGCGAGAGCGTCCGGCTCGACGACGAACTCGCGGTGCTCGGTGCGGTGGCGCGCCGCGACCAGCGCCGCATACTCGAGCTCGTCGAAATCGCGCTCACGAAAGCCGACGGAGAACGTGCGCACCGGCGCCGCCGACGTCCCGCTCATCAGCGCGACCACGCTGCTCGAATCGACCCCACCACTGAGGAACGCGCCGACCGGGACGTCGCTGACCATGTGGCAGCGCACGCTGTCGGCGAGCACGGCGCGAAGCTCCTCGATCCACTGGGCGTCGGAGCGGGGCGCGCCCCCGGCGAAGCGCAGGTCCCAGTAGCGGGTGACCGACAGCTTCCCCGTGCGCGGCGAGAAGATCAGGTACGAGGCCGGCGGCAGCTTGCGGATCCCCGCGAAGATCGTGGCCGGGCTCGGCACGTATCCGTAGGTCAGATAGCTGCGCAGCGCCTGCCAGTCGAGGTCTCGCGCGAGGGCCGCATCCTCGAGGAGGGCCTTCAGCTCCGAGGCAAAGGAAATGCCGCCGTCGTTCCAGGCGTAGACGAGCGGCTTGATCCCGAAGCGATCGCGGGCGAGGAACAGCTCACCCTTGCGGGCGTCCCAGATGGCGAACGCGAACATGCCGCGAAGCCGTTCGACACAGGCCGGGCCGAACGCCTCCCAGGCGCGCAGGATGACTTCGGTGTCCGACGTGGTCCGGAACGAATAGCCCCGCGCCTCGAGCTCGCGGCGGAGCTCGGCGAAGTTGTAGACCTCGCCGTTGTACGTGATCCACAGCGTGCCGTCCTCGCTCCCCATGGGCTGAGCGCCGGTGACGAGGTCGATGATGGCGAGCCGCCGATGACCGAGGGCCACCGGTCCGGTCACGTAGTGGCCGTCTCCGTCGGGGCCGCGGTGGGCGAGCACGTCGGTCATCGCCCGCAGCAGCTCGGCGTCCGCAGGACGGCCGTGCCGATTCACGAATCCGGCGATTCCGCACATCGCTAGTCGCCAGACTCGATCGGCCTCGTGGGGCCGTAACGGTGGAGGTGGCTCATCTCGGCGAGCCCGACATCGGGCGCACGGTGTCCACACCGACCGTGGCGTCGGGCCGTGACGCCGCAGACTCCCCTTCCCGACCCGGAAGCGAAGCCAGGATGGCCTGCATCGCCGCACTCATCGCCACGACGCTGTAGAAGAGGTCGAAGTCGGCCCGGCTCAGGAAGGCGCCAGCGACCATGTAGCCGACGAGTGAGGCCTGCAGCGCCGCCGCCAGGTTGGCGACGATCGTCTGGTCGGTGTCCGTCGCACGCCGGCGCACCCGCCGGAGACCCAGGTACGTGGCGACGAGCAGCGCCGCGAAGATCCCGAGGCCGACGAAGCCGTGCTCGGCGAGCGTCTGGAAGTAAATGCTGTGGGCGACGATGGCCCGCTCGGTGCCCGGGAAGTACTGATCCCACACGTCCTGCTCGAAGACACGGAACCCGCCGCCGAAGATCGGTGAGTCGAGGGCGATCTGCGTCGCCAGCGTCCACGCCTTCAGCCGGGCCTGGGCGCTCTGGTCCTGCTCGTAGGACGCGATCGTTCCGATGCGGCTGAAGAACGTCTCGGGAACGACGAAGGCCGCGAGGACACCGGCCAGGAGCAGCACCCCCAGCGACAGCGCCTTGGCCCGCGCCCTGGTGAACAGGAAGATCAGGACGACGCACAGGCCGATGAAGCCGCCGCGTGAATACGTGGTGAGGATGCCGAGCACGGTGAGGCCGAACGCGATGTGCAGCGCGTAGCGGGCCCAGCGGCGCGTCTCCGCCCTCACCATGAACCACAGCAGGGGCAGCGTCATGTCGAGCGCGAGGGCGAGGTCGTTGCTGTCACCGATGAACGAGTCGCCCGGATAGCTGAACCCGCCGGAGAATCCGCTCAGGATGGCGTCGATTCCGCTCTTGACCCCGTAGAAGCCGAGCGACGCGGCGATCGTCCAGGCCAGGTAACGCAGCCGGCCGGCATCCCGGCACAGCATCATCGTGGCCAGGGCCATCAGGAGGATCTTTCCGACTTGCTGCCACTTGTCCCAGGCGAGGTCGGTGTGGATCGCAAAGAAGCTCGTGATGGTCACCCACGCCCACATGGCGAGAAGCAGGATCACCTCGGGCGCGCGCGGCAGCCGCTTCCGCTCGCGCGAGAAGAGGAAACCGGCCAGCGTCGTGAGGGCCGCGATCATGCCCAGCGGCATGTCGTAGGCGAACCCGAACGTGAGACGGTGCGGGTTCATGTAGCTGATCCAGGACCACACGAGGATGCCGATCCACGGATACATGAACGCGAACGGAAGCATGGGGAAGAAGACTGAGACGAGAAGCAGATCACGCATGGTGCACCCCTGGTGTCCGGGCTCGATCAGCGTTGGTGTCGCCCGTCCCGTGAGCGACCTCGGCACAACTCTCGGGCTCGACGCGGGCTGCCGTGGCGACCAGTGTCTCGACGCGCGGCAGGATCTGGCGCCACGCGTACTGCTCCTCGATGAGCTGGCGCGCCTGGCGGCCGACCCGGATCCGCTCGGTCGGTGCCGCGAGCAGGCGCGCGACGCGCGCGGCGAAGGCCTCGGCGCTGTCTTCCACGAACCAGTCGGCGCCATCGCGCGCATCGATGCCCTGGGCGGGCCCGGGCAGCGTGACGACCGGCAGCCCCATGGCCATCGCTTCCAGGACCTTGTTCTGGATCCCACGGGCGATGCGCAGCGGCACCACGGCGACGTGCCCCTGGGCCAGGTACGGCCGGACATCGGGCACGTCGGCGACGACCTCGATGGGGCCCTGGCGCCGGAGCGCCCGCACGACACGGTGCGGCCGGCGGCCCACGACGAGGAAGCGCGCGCGCGGCACCTGGCGGCGAATCAGCGGCAGGATGGCTTCGCTGAAGTAGCGCACGCCGTCGACGTTCGGAAAGTAGTCCAGGGCCCCGGTGAACACGACGGTCGGAACATCACTCGCGCGGTACCACATCGGGCGGAAGTATTCCGGGTTGACGCCGTTGGGCACGACGGCGGTGATCGTGTCGGGCGCGATATTGCGAAAGAGCGCGGCTTCGGCCGCGCTCACGAACACCGAGACCCGGGCTCGCGCGGCCACCGCACGCTCGTAGCGCCGCAGCCGCTCGGCTTCGATCCGGTAGATCCACCGCATGGGCGTCCGGGCCTCGCGGCCGTAGCGGGCGAACTTCTCGGAGTCGACGTCGACGAAGTCCATGATCAGCGGCACGCCCGGCGGCGCGTACTGCGCCATCGACGAGGACGAGAC
>MNEG01000005.1 GCA_001917585.1 Candidatus Rokubacteria bacterium 13_1_40CM_68_15 | reverse complement strand
CCATTCGCAGCTTTCCTACCGTCTCGTTTCAAAGAACGCGCTCAAGAGTTTCGCGCTTTCGCCGGCGAGCACTCCGCCGGTGACCGCCATCCGGTGATTGAGCCGGGGATCGTCGTGGAGACGGTAGAGCGAACCCATCGCCCCCGCCTTCGGATCGGACGCCCCGAACACCACCCGCGCGACGCGCGCGTGGAGCGCGGCGCCGCTGCACATCGCGCACGGCTCAACCGTGGCGTAGAGCGTGGCTGCCGTCAACCGGTAATTTCCAGCCTTACCCGCCGCCTCCCGCAGCGCGAGCACCTCGGCGTGCGCGGTCGGATCACTGAGCGAGAGCGGCGCGTTGTGGGCACGGGCGACCACGACGCCATCGATCACCACCACGGCCCCGACCGGCACTTCGCCGGCCGTCATACCGAGGCGCGCTTCCTCCAGCGCTTCGCGCATCAACGCTTCGTCCGTGGAAGGGTGGTGCGCCCTAGAGGATTCGAACCTCTGGCCTTCGGATTCGTAGTCCGACGCTCTGTCCACCTGAGCTAAGGGCGCTTGGCGGAGAGGCAGGGATTCGAACCCTGGACAGAGCTTTTGGCCCTGTAACCGCTTAGCAGGCGGCTGCCTTCGGCCGACTCGGCCACCTCTCCAACGGCAAAGCCCAGCCAGTATACACCGCCGTCGCGGGCCCGGCAGGTCGTCAGGCAGCCTGTGCCGCGGTGGGAACGACGGACAGACGGTCGACGATGCGAATGTCCGAGCGAATACGCGTGGCCTCGTCCCGCACGAGGCGAAGGGCGATCTCTTTCAGCTCCGGCCTGGGGACCTGGCCGGTCACCTCGATCGTCGCCGGCGTGCCCTTCCACATCGGGACGTGGACCGTTGGGGTCAGAGGCAGGCCAGCGAACGATGGCTCACGCAAGAGCGCGTCGGAAAGCTGGGCCTGGAGCTGCACCGCTTCCGACTCCCGCTTGCGCTTGAGATCGAAGAGCTTCACGGCGACGCCGATGACGACGAGCAGGCCCACCACCACGACGACCGCGGCGATGGCGGTGCCTCCTCCGTTTCCCGTCGACGTCGCCGCCGGCGGAGGAGTCGGCGCGCTAGGCGCGGTCTGGGCCCACGTGCGATCGCCTGCCCAACCAGTGGCGGCGGCCAGCGCTGTCGTGAACATTCCGGTTCGCACTGAGTTCATGCCGCACCTCCCGCGGCCGAGACGGAGCAAGGGAAGTGCCGGGGAACACGGTCGGGACGATTGTGGAATTTACGCAGGCCCGGCGCGCCCTGGCAGCCGGATTGCTCAATCATCAGTGGAGTCCAGACGAAGGAGACCATGATGCTGAAAAATCCCACGTACAACCTGATGGAGACCGGCGCGGTCATCTCGAAGGGGCTCTACCGCTACGAGCAGTTCAGGAAGGACGCGGGCGAATGCCAGCAGTGCCAGAAGCTGTGGCAGTCGATGAAGCAGCAGGACGAGGAGCAGTTGCATCAGTTGCTGGTTCACATGAAGCAGCACATCGACAAGGAAATGAAGTCGGTCGCCGTTGCCTAGGGCACGCGCTTCGACGCCGGCGGCGGGCGATGCTTTCCCGTCGCCGGTGCCGGGGCGACCGGCAGCGGCGCCGGCACCGAGCCGGCCGGACCTTCGGTGTTGCCGAGCTGGAACTCCCCGTCGAGGCGCTGAACGGCGCCGGCCTTCGCCGGCAGCGGCCTCAGCAATCCGGTCGCCGGAATCGTCACCTGTTGATGGGCTCTGAGCATGACGCGCGGGCCCATGGCGCGATTGGACAGGGGATCGATGCGCGCCACGTCCACGAGACCGCGTACCACCGTGAACGTCGTCACCCCCTTCGCGACACCGGCGACCACCACGGCGCCCCGGCTGGTCGCCAGCGCCGTCGGCGTTTTGATCTCGATCAGCTCCCCCGTCTTCGTAAGTTCGCGGGCGACGGCCACCGCGATCCGTCCTTCCGTCACCACGAGCGTCGACGTGCTCAGCTCCTCCGAGATCTGGAGGCTCGAGCGCTCCTGCATCGTCACGATGGCTTTGCCGCCGAGCAGGATCCGGGCGAACGCGTTCTCGCCGGTCGCGATCCACTCGTCGGCGAACACGCCGTCGCGAAGCTGGAGCGGGACCGGCTCGGGCACCGACGACCTCGTCGCGGTCACGCTGCCCTGTAGGGCCGTGACGACGCCCGTCAGCGAGGACTGAGCGGCCGTGCCGATCGGCTGAGCCGCCAGGAGCAGGGCCACCACGGCCATGTGCCTCGGGTAGCGCATGGACAGACTCCTCATCCCGAGGTGATCGGCCGGGCGCCAGGGAAATCGGAGGACTACGTCTTCAGGCGGGGGTCGAGCGCATCGCGGATCCCGTCACCGAGCAGGTTGAAGCCGAGCACGGTGACGAAGATGGCCAGGCCTGGAAACGCCCCCAGCCACGGCGCCTGCTCGAGGTAACCGCGGCCCATGGCGAGCATGATCCCCCACGAAGGCGTCGGGGGCTGGGTGCCGAGGCCGAGGAACGACAACGCCGCTTCCGTCAGGATGGCGAACGCGATGGAGAAGGATGACTGGACGAGGATCGGGGCCAGGCAGTTGGGCAGCACGTGAAGCCGCATGACGCGGACGTCGGAGGCGCCGAGCGCCTCCGCGGCAGCAATGAAGTCGTTTTCCTTGACGGTCAGCACCTGAGCGCGGATCAGTCGAGCGAAGTGAGGCACGAACACGATGCCGATCGCGAAGAGCGCGTGGATCAGCTTGGGACCGAGCACGGCCGTGATCCCGAGCGCCAGCACGAGTGTGGGGAACGACAGGATCACCTCGATGCCGCGCATAATGAGATCGTCCACGCGTCCTCCGCGAAAACCGGCGAGCAGTCCCAGCGGCAGCCCCACCGTGAGCGCGACCGCCACCGTGAACAGTCCGGCCTGCAGCGAGACCCGGCTGCCGTGGATGACGCGGCTCAGGATGTCGCGCCCGATGTCGTCGGTGCCGAGCGGGTGAGTACGGGTCGGCGGCGACAACACGTTGGCGAAATCGGTCGCGATGGGGTCGTACGGCGCCAGCAGCGGCGCGAGCACCGTGACGATCAGAAACAGCACGACCAGGATGGCGCCCACCTGCCCCACCCAGCTCCGGCGGAACTGGCGCAGCGCGATCGCCCGCAGACTGGCCGGGTCCATCATCCGAGCCGGATGCGGGGATCGAGATAGGAGTAGAGGACGTCCACGATCAGGTTCGACAGGACGTAACCGACCGCGAGGAACAGCACGACGCCTTGCACGATGAAGAAATCACGACTGAAGACCGCGTCGATCATCAGCCGGCCGACACCGGGCAGGGCGAAGAGCGACTCGGTGATGATGGTGTTCCCGAGGAGGCCGCCGATCTGGAGCCCGACCACGGTGACGACGGCGATGAGCGCGTTCTTGAGGGCGTGCTTGCCGACGACCACGCCCTGGCTGAGCCCCTTGGCCTGCGCGGTCCGCACGTAGTCCTGCCGCAGCACCTCCAGCATCCCGGACCGCAACTGGCGCGTGACCAGCGCCGCCAGCGCAGTGCCCAGCGTGAGCGCCGGCAGGATCAGCGACTTCGCGTTGTCGGCGACGGCCGGCAACGGCACGAAGCCCGAGGGCGGAAGCCAGCGCAAGAGCAGGGCGAAGACGTAGATCAGGATCAGGCCCAGCCAGAAGTTCGGCAGCGAGAATCCGACCAGAGCAAACACCGTCGAGGCCAGGTCCACACCCGAGTTCCGCTTCACGGCAGACACGATGCCGGCCGGGATGGCGATGGCGAGCGAAACGGCGAGCGCGGCGCCCAGCAGCTCCAGCGTCACCGGCAGGCGCTGCAGGATCGCTTCCGTCACCGGCTGGTTGGTCCGCAGGGACCGGCCGAGATCACCACGCACGGCGCGGCCGAGCCACTCCAGGTACTGCGTGGACAGCGGCCGGTCGAAGCCGAGCCGGGCGCGGAACTGAGCCAGCGTCTCCGGCGTCGCTTCCTCGCCGAGGAAGAGGATGGCCGGGTCGCCGGGCAGAACGTGGACGAAGGAAAAGACCACGACGCTCACGAAGAACAGCAGCGGCACCGTCGCGAGCAGGCGGCGGGCGACGAACTGGATCACGCGCGCTCAGCGCTTGTCGAGCCAGACCCCTTTGAAGCGCATCATGCCGTCCGAGATGTGCTCGAACCCCTTGACGTGCTCGGCCCACACCTTCACCTCGGCATCGTGATGAAGCCAGATGTACGGAGCGTCCTCGGCGGCCAGACGCGTCACCTGAGCGTACAGCACCTTGCGCTTGGCTTGATCCGCCTCGCTCCGGGCCTGGTCGAGCAGCTCGTCCATCCTGGAATTGCTGTAGCGCACCCGGTTGAGCCCGCCCTTGCTGTGGAGGAAGACGTGGGCGTTGCCGTCGGGGTCCGGCCGTCCCGACCAGCCGATCCTGAGCGCGACGAAGTTGTGGCTGTTGAGATCGGCCAGCAACGCACCGAACTCGAGCAGCTCGATCTTCATGTCCACGCCGAGCTCCTTGAGCTGGGCCTGAACGATCTGGAGCTCCTGGATCTGGATCGGCTGATTCCATCCCTTGACCGTGAACGCAAAGCCGTTCGGCATCCCGCCGTCCGCAAGCTTCGCCTTGGCCTTGACCGGGTCGCGCTTCCAGTCGGTGAAATCACGGTCCTGAGCCCACATGCTGGGGGGAAACGGACCCCACGCCGGCGCGCCCGATCCGAAGTAGGCCACCCGTTGGACCACGTTGCGGTCGACGGCGTACCAGACGGCTTGGCGGATCGCCTTGTTGGTGAACGGCGCGACCTGATTGTTCAGGTGGAGGCCCTGCCACCAGAGGCTCGCGATCTCCGACACCTTCACGCCGCGCTCGGCCTTCGCCGTGCCCACGTCCTTGGGATGGATCTGATGCATGATGTCGATCTGACCGGTCCGCATCGCCGTGAAACGGACCGACGAGTCCGGAATCGGCCGATACACGGCCTCATCGAGGTGCGGGAGCCCCGATTCCCAGTAGCCGTCGAAGCGCTTGAGCGTCAGATGGTCGTCCTTCACCCACTCGACGAAGCGAAAGGGCCCGGTCCCGACGGGATTCCGGGCGAAATCGTCCTTGTACTTCTCCACGGCGGCCCTCGAGACCATCATTCCGGCACGATCGGTCAACACGGAGAGGAAAGGAGCAAACGGGGCCGAGAGCGTGATCTCGACCGTGAGCGGATCGACGACCTTGACGTCCTTCACGGGGGCGATCTCGCTTCGCCGCGCCGAGGCCAGCGCGGGATCGCGCATTCGATCGAAATTCCACTTCACGATCTCGGCGGTGAAGTCGGTGCCGTCGTGGAATTTCACGCCCCGGCGCAGCTTGAATACGTAGACGAGACCGCCGCCCTTGATCTCCCACGACTGCGCGAGCTGCGGCACGATGCCGAACCGCGCATCGATGTCGACGAGCTTGCCGTAGACGTTGTTGTAGACCTGCCGGTCCACCGCCGCGGTCGAGCGATGCGGGTCCATGGTGGTGGTGTCGGCGTCCATGCCGATTCTGATGCTGCCGCCTCGCGTTTGCGCGACGACCGTCGCCGGCACCGCAGCCAGCACCACGACTGCGAGGGCCACGAGCCGCACCCAGCCCTTCATCGCCCGCTCCTCCTCGTCATCGCTTCACGTTGTTGAAGTTTCCGTAAGTCGTCCCGCCCGTACTCGGCCTCGAGACGGGCGACGTGCTTCGGGACCGTCGGGCGGGCGGTCGCGCCGGCGATTCCCAAGGCTCGGGCCCGCGTATCAGGGCCGACGATCGAGCACGTATTCAGGTCGGTCAGCGGCGTCCCGAGCGATCGTCGCGACGTGGCATGCCCGAGATCATAGCCCAACGGTGTATCTTCGGGCGAGCCCGCCCAGGAGGCGACCATGGAGCTTTACGACGTCATGCGCACGACATTCGCGGCGCGTGAGTTCACCGACGAGCCCCTGTCCGACGCCACGCTGTTCACCATCCTCGATCGCGCGCGATTCGCGCCGAGCGGAGGCAATCGGCAAGGGTGGCGCGTGATCGTCGTGCGGGAGCGCACGACGCGGGAGGCGCTCGCGGCGCTAACCGCGCCGGCCGCCAAGCGGTACGCGGCCCAGGTCGCGGCCGGCGACAATCCCTGGAACACGATCGACCCGCCGTCGGTGGACGCGGCGACGATCGAGAAAACGCCTACGCCCGTCCGGCTGACCGAGCCGGTGTTGAAGGCGGCCGTCGTTCTCGTCGTCTGCGTAGACCTCAAGGTCGTCGCGTCGACCGACCAGGATCTCGAACGGGTCGGCGTCATCAGCGGCGCGTCGGTCTATCCCTTCGTGTGGAACATCCTCCTCGCCGCACGCCACGAGGGCTTCGCCGGAACGATCACGACGCTGGCGGTCGCCGAGGAGCCCAAGCTTCAAGCGCTGCTCGGGATTCCCCGTCACGTCGCGGTCGCCGCGGTCATGCCCCTCGGCCGACCGGTCAAGCAGCTGACCAAGCTCAAGCGCAAGCCCGTGGCCGATTTCGCCGTACGCGACCGGTGGGGCGGCGCCCCGTTGACGGCCCGCTGACGCCGAGCTTTTTGAGGTAGGGGTCTACAGGTACACGGCTCGCAGCACCCGATCGTAGCCCGTGAACCTCTGCCGCAAGAGGATGACCACGAGCGAACCGACGATGCCCCCGCTGAAGCACACGCCATACACGAACTCGCCGGGCAGGTGAAATGGCGAGAAGCCCATGGCCAATGCCTGCTCGATCACCCGGTGCAGCAGAAACGTGAGAAGGCTGTAACGGCCCAGCAAAGGAATGAAGCGCAACCCACGCTGGGACGGCCGCCACTGCGTGAGCGCGATGGCAAGCATGATGATCAGCAAGAGATGGCTGACGTCCAAGAGCGTCCTGGCCACGAATCGGCCTACGATCTCCGGCGTTGCGCTGAGCAGTTGGCCCGTCCCGATGAACAGCAACACGATTCCGAGCGTCGTCTTGCCGTCAGGGTGCTCGCGCGGCGCTTGCCAGAACATGCCGACCAGGAAGCCGAGCGCACCGGATGCGACCATGGGAATGACCGGGAAGCCGCCGACCCCCGCACCGAACATCATGTTGAGGGCGTCGTGGGGTCCCGCGTTGTCGGGGGCAAACGCCGCCACGCTCCACGTCAAGGCGGCGCAGACCAGCACGCCCCCGGTAAGCATGACCCCCTGGATCGTCGAGCGGCACCCGTCGTAGAGCGCGATGAGCACGGGAGAGATGAGAAGGAACACTCCGATCGGCAGCAAGACACCGGAGATCGACCATTCGGATCCGAAGAAAAGAAGCCTCCCCCACCAGTGCAGGGTGAAGAGCGACTCGGTCTCGTGAGCTATCAGATGCTTGATCGCCACCATGAGCACGTTGGAGGCGAACATGACGATAAGGACCTGCTTCGCCCGTCGCAGCACCCTGCGCCGGATCCGCGCTCGTTCCTGCATCTCCCGCACGAACGTCGCCACCATGAATCCGCACAACATAATGAGGCCCGTCGTTGCCCAGCCCCGGGGAAGGCCCCAGTCGGCGAGAGGACCGGTGGAGGCAATTCCCGCGAGCGTCATGGCATGCGTGGAGGCCATGAGAATCACGAATAGACCGCGGGCCATGTCGATGTAGGCGATCCGTTCGGACTTGGGTCGAGGCGCCTCCGCGAAGACTCCGGTATCCCTCGCGGGCGCGGCCGTCATCGGTGCGGCGAGCGACTCGGCCGGCGTCGGCGAGTGCTGCTGTGATGGCGACTCGGGCACCGTGGTCGGCCGACACTGTGCGGTCAGCAGCTCCATGACGCGCTCATCCAGGTACCCCCTTCGCCTTCGCTCGTCTGGGCCGAACGGATCAGTTGGCGAAGTCTACGGGGCCGAGGCGCACCCGACTATACGTCGCTCGATCTATGTTTCTAGATCGTTGGTTCTAGTAGGTCCGGTCGCTCGTAGCTGCTGATTTTCATGAAGAAAACTCCGGCTGATGCCGGGCGCTCATGATCGTTGGGTCTATAGCGGCGCGGCCTGGCGAAACGGCTCCGCCGCCGGCCTTCTAATTTGTTGACTTCGCGAGGCCACAACGCAGATGATGGCGGCCCATGTTGGATGCTGACGAGCGCGCGATCCTCTTCCTCTGCTGTGGAAACCACCTTGCGTTCTGTGACGTCTGTGAGCGGGAGCGGCCGATATTGACGCTGCGTCGCCGGCCGTCAGATCCCGATCGCTGGCTGTGCCCGCGGTGTCGACACGACGTCAGCGAAAGTGTCCTGCAACACACGCGAGCTTGCCGCTACTTCGGCGACCGCAAGCCCCTCGGCAAAGTTTCGCGTCCCGAACCACCAGCCGCAGCCAGCGCGTAACCAGGCCGGGCTCGCCCGGCCGCGACGACGGCGTTCCGGGCTGCGGGGCCGTCGTCTACAGGTACACCGCACAAAGCGCGCGATTCCAGCCAGCGAATCTCCGTCTCAGTAGGATCACCCCGACTGAGCCGAACACTCCTCCGCTCACGCAGACGGCATAGACGACCTCGCGCGGGACATCGAGCGGCTTCAGGCCAAGGTTCAACATCTGTTCGAAGATCCGGTGCAACAGAAAGGTCAGAAGGCTGCAGCTGCCCAGGGCCGACACGAAGCCCAGCGCCCGCTGCGAGGCGCGCCACTGCGTCAACACGAGGGCAAGGGTCACGATGATCAGGAAATGACTCAAGTCGACGACGGTCCGGGTAAGCATCGGGCACACGATGGCCGGCGCGGCGCCCGCCAACTCCCCTGCGGCGATGAAGAAGACGCCGATGGCCAGGCACGTCCGTGCGTCGAGGCGATCGCGCACGGGTTGCCAGAGGGTTCCGACGAAGAACCCGAGTGCGCCCGACGTGACGATCGGCACGATCGGGAACCCGCCGAGCCCGCTGCCGAACATCACGTCGAGAACGTGGTGGCGCAGCAGGCTGTCGCCCGCGAAGGCGCGGACACTCCACGCCGAGCCCGTGAACAGCGTCACGGCCGTGGCGACCACGACGTCGTGGAGCCTGGACCGGCAGGCGTCCCGCATGCGGATGAGCGCCGGAGAGATCAGGAGGAAGAGCGCGATCGGCAGCAGGATGCCGGAGATCGACCATTCGGTTCCGAGGACCAGGAACTGCCACCACCACGCGAGCGTGAACAGGGGCTTCGTCTCAAGACTGACAAGGTGCCTGACCGTGACCATGACGACGTTGGAAGCAAACATGACGACGAGAAGTTGCTTCGCGCGCCGCACGACTCTCGCCCGGATCTGGGCTCGATCGACGACCCGCCGGCACAACGTCGCGATCATGAACCCACACAACATCGTCAGCCCCGTCGACGCCCATCCGCGGGGCAGTCCCCACCGCCCAAGACCACTCGTGGCGGAAATCCCGGCGAGCGTCATCGCGTGGGTGGATGCCATGAGGACCAGAAAGAGGCCGCGAGCCATGTCGATGTAGGCAATTCGCTCGGTCGGCGGTTGTCCCGCGCCGCCGGCCGTCGCCTCATCCACGGCACGCGCGGTCCGCGTCAATCCAACGACGCACGTGTTCGACCCGCCGGCGCCCTGCCATAGCCGCGCGGGATCGGGCGTTGATTGAAATTCTGCCACCGCCGAGTCGATGACAGGTGTCATGTCGCCGTCCCGTCGCTCCCCCTCCGGTCACGTGACCCAAAGGACCCACGTGACGGGCGAGTGTACAGGAGATGAATCGCGAGACGATATACCTCTCGCGGTATATTTTTCTAGAGCTTGGCATCCGGGGGCGGCGGACGGGGTGACGTTGCGCCGTTGATTTCGTGATTTAGTGGCGGAGGGCGAGGGATTCGAACCCCCAAGGGCCGTGAGGCCCGGTGGATTTCAAGTCCACTGCCTTACCAGTTGAGGCTAGCCCTCCCCGTTCGAATTATCACACGGTTACTCGACACGGCTTGGCATCGACGTCGCCGCGGACGATCGGACACCACTTCCGGACCAACGGGTACCCTGGCGGAACGACACTGTGTTCATCGAACCTCACTCGCGTGAGCGTCCGGACCGTCGACGGCACTGTTTACCTCACGGGCATCGTGGACTCCCCGGAGCAGCAGGCCCGCGCGGTCGAAATCGCAAGCAGAGTCCCTGGCGTCAAGAACGTCGTGAACCAGGTGCAGGTCGCGCAGAAGTAAAGCCGTCGAGCGCCGTGCCGGCGCCGGCTGGGACAGTGAACCTTCAGGAGTTCTGATTCCCGCCGGCGCCGGTCGATGCCGACCCCGGCACCACCTCAACGTCACGCCGGCTCTCGTCTTACTTCAGCGGAGTCAAGCGCTCCATACCATCCATGTAGGGACGAAGCGCTTCGGGTATCGAGACCGTCCCGTCGGCGTTTTGATAGTTTTCGAGCACGGCGATGAGCGTACGCCCCACGGCGAGGCCGGACCCATTCAGCGTGTGACAGTAATCCGCCTTGCCGCCACCGGTCGGGCGATAGCGGATTTCGGAACGGCGCGCCTGGTACGTCTCGCAGTTGGAGCACGAGGAGATCTCTCGGTACTTGCCCTGTCCCGGTAGCCACACTTCGAGGTCGTACGTCTTGGCGGCGGCCTGGCCGATGTCCCCGGTGCAGAGCTCGACGACGCGATACGGAAGCTCGAGGCGCTTGAGGACTTCCTCGGCGTTGCGAGTCATCGATTCCAGCTCGTCGTACGACTGCGCCGGCGTCGTCACCTTGACGAGCTCGACCTTGTCGAACTGATGCTGACGGATCATCCCCTTGCTGTCCTGGCCGTAGGTGCCGGCCTCTCGCCGGTAGCAGGGCGTGAACGCGACATACCGTCGCGGCAGCGTCGCTTCGGGAAGGAATTCCTGGGCGTGGAGCGCCGTCACCGGCACTTCGGCGGTCGGGATCAGGTACAGCGTGCGGTTGTCGTCGGGCTCGACGGTCTTGAAGAGCTGTTCCTCGAACTTGGGGAGCTGACCCACCCCGAGCATCGTCGCCCCGCTGACCAGGTGCGGTACCCACACTTCGGTGTAGCCGTGCCGGCGCGTGTGCAGGTCGAGCATGAAGGCCGTCAGGGCGCGTTCCAGACGCGCGGCGGATCCCCACAGGACTGTGAAGCGCGACTTTGCGATCTTGGCGGCGCGCTCGAAATCGAGCAGGCCGAGCGCTTCGCCGATCTCCTCGTGCGGCTTCGGCGTGAAGGAGAACTTCCTTGGCTCGCCCCAGCGCCGGATCTCCGGATTGTCGTCACCTCCTGCTCCGATCGGCACCGACGGGTGCGGCAGGTTCGGCAGCAGCAGAAGGAGGTGCTCAATCGCCTCGTCGGCCGCCTTCACCTCGCCGTCCAGTGCCTTGATGCGGTCGCCGACCTCGCGCATCCGCGCCTGCTCTGTCGACGCGTCCTCCCCCCGGCGCTTGGCCTGCCCGATGGCCTCCGAGGCGCGGTTGCGCAGCGCCTTGAGATCCTCGGCCTCCTTGAGCAGACGACGGCGGGCGGCGTCGGCGGCGAGCAATTCCTTGACGAGGGCGGTCGCTCCAGCGCCGCGGCTGGCGAGACGCTCTGCCACCGCATCGGGTTGATCGCGGATGAGCCGCAGGTCCAGCACGGACGAATGTTACTGCGCTTCGGGCGCGGGCTGCTCGGCGTCGACGCTCGCGATCGAGCCGACCTTGTCGTCGGCGTCGAGCTCGATGATGCGCACGCCCATCGTGTTGCGGCCCTGCGACGAGACGTCGGCGGCGTGGATCCGGATCAGCTTGCCCTTGGTCGTAACGACCAGGATATCGTCACCCTCGCGCACCTGAAGCATACCGACCACGGTGCCGTTGCGCCCGCCGGTCTTGATATCGATGATCCCCTTCCCGGCCCGGCCTTGCAGTCGGTACTCCTCGAGCGGCGTCCGCTTGCCGAACCCTCGCTCGCTGACCGTCAAGATGGTGGCGCCCTCGACCACGACGTCGGCCGCGATGACCTCGTCGCCCTCCTCCACCTCGATACCGCGCACGCCGGCGGCGCCGCGCCCCATGGGGCGCACCTCGTCTTCCGAGAAGCGAATCGCCATGCCGGCCTTGGTCGCGATCATCACCTCACGCTGGCCGTCGGTGCGCCGGACCGCGATGACCTCGTCGCCGTCCTCGAGACCGATGGCCTGGATACCGCCGGCCCGCGGGTGCGAGTACGCGTCGAGGTCCGTCTTCTTGACCTTGCCCTGGCGGGTGACGAAGAACACGTAGCCGCCCGCCGCGAAATCGCGGACGGGCACGCAGGTCGCGACGTGTTCGTTCTCGCCCAAGGACAAGAGATTGACCATCGCCTTGCCCTTGGCCTGGCGTCCGCCTTCGGGGATCTCGTGTACCTTCAACCAGTGCACCTTGCCGAGGTTGGTGAAGAACAACAGATAGGCGTGGGTGGAGGCCACGAAGAGGTCTTCGACGATGTCCTCTTCCTTCGTCTCCATGCCGGTCACGCCCTTACCGCCCCGACGCTGGCTGCGGTAGGCCTCCACGTGGGTCCGCTTGATGTACCCGGAGCGTGTGATCGTGACGACCATCTCTTCGTCCGCCAACAGATCTTCGATCGTGAGCTCGGTGGTCTCCGTCAGAATTTCGGTCCGACGATTGTCCCCGTACTCTTCCCTCAGAGTCAGCAACTCCTGCTTGACGATCGACATCAGCTTCGCGTCCGAGGCGAGGATGCCCTTGAGCTCCTCGATGAGGGCCAGCGTCTGCTCGTGCTCCTCGACGATCTTGTGGCGCTCCAGGTTGGTCAGGCGCTGCAGCCGCATGTCGAGGATGGCCTTGGCCTGGATCTCGGAGAGATCGAGGCGGCTCATCAGGGCGTCCTTGGCGGCGTCAGGGCTCTCGGCCTGGCGGATGAGCTGGATGACGACGTCGAGCTGCTCGACCGCCTTGCGAAGCCCGGCCAGGATGTGCGCCTTCTCCTCCGCCCGGGCGAGGTCGAAGCGCGTCCGTCGGGTGACGATCTCCCGCCGGAAGCGGATGAACGCCTCCAGCATCTCCTTGAGGTTGACGACCTGCGGCCGGCGGTCGACCAGCGCCAGCATGATGATGCCGAAGGTGGTCTGCATCTGGGTGTGCTTGTACAGCTGGTTCATCACGATCTGGGGGATCTCGCCCCGGCCGAGCTCGAGCACGACCCGGATGCCCTCGCGGTTCGACTCGTCGCGGATCTCCGACAGTCCGTCGATCTTCTTGTCGCGGGACAGCTCGGAGATCTTCTCGATCAGGCTGGCCTTGTTCACCTGATAGGGCAGCTCGCTGATGATGATGGCCTCACGGCCGCCCCGCATCTTCTCGGCGTGGGCCTTGGCCCGCAGCGTGATGGTGCCGCGTCCGGTCGTGTAGGCCTCGCGAATGCCGCCCAGGCCATAGATGTAGCCGGCCGTGGGGAAATCCGGTCCGCTCACGATCTTCATGAGCGCTTCGATCGCCGTGTCGGGTGCGTCGATGAGCGCGACGAGCGCGTCCACCACTTCGCGCAGATTGTGTGGCGGGATGTTCGTCGCCATGCCGACGGCGATGCCGGACGAGCCGTTGACCAGGAGGTTGGGCACGCGCGTCGGCAGTACCGTCGGCTCCTGCAATGACTCGTCGAAATTCGGGGTGAAGTCGACCGTTTCCTTGTCGATGTCGGCCAGCATCTCGTGGGCGATCTTGGCCAGCCGCGTTTCCGTGTAGCGCATGGCCGCCGGCGGATCGCCGTCGATGGAACCGAAATTCCCCTGCCCGTCTACCAGCGGGTAGCGAAGCGAAAACTCCTGAACCATGCGGACGAGAGCTTCGTAGACGGGCGAATCGCCGTGAGGATGGTACTTCCCGAGCACCTCGCCGACCACGCGCGCCGACTTCTTGTACGAACGGTTCCAGTTGAGTCCCAGCTCCTGCATCGCGAAGAGCACGCGGCGGTGAACGGGCTTGAGACCGTCGCGGATATCGGGCAAGGCCCGGCCGACGATGACGGACATGGCGTAGTCCAGATAGGACTTCCGCATCTCCTCTTCGATCGGGACGGGGAGCTGTCGTTCGTTCGGCATCGATTCCTGCCTGACTAAATGTCGAGGTTGGCGACGTCGAGGGCGTGCTTCTCGATGAACTCGCGGCGCGGCTCCACGGCGTCACCCATGAGCACGGTGAACATCTCGTCGGCGCCTACGGCATCCTCCATGGTGACCTTGAGGAGCGTACGCGTCTCCGGGTTCATCGTGGTCTCCCAGAGTTGCTCGGGGTTCATCTCGCCGAGCCCCTTGTAGCGCTGGAACGTGGCGCCACCGCGGGAGAGCTCGAGGGCTGCGCTCAGGAGATCCTCCAGGTTCTTGACCGGCCGCTCCTTGCCTTCGCCGTCGACGATCGCGGTCGGGCCCTTGGCCGTGGCCGCCACCTTCTCCCACAGCTCGTAGAGGGCTCCGTAATCGGCGGACTTGAAGAGCACGGTGCTGAAGCTGAGCGTGGGCGGGCCGGCGATCGTGACCGTGTGCCCGCCGTCGGCGTTGTCGCCGGGCTGGACCTGGACGTTGTAGCCGTTCACCGCGGCCCCGGCGGCCACGATCGCTTCGCCGATTTCGGTGTGGCCGACGCCGCGCTTGTTCGGGCGGAATTTCGCACGCAGGAGCTCTTTGAGGATCGGGGCCGGCACACCACGCTTGACGAACTTGCCGAAGAGGCCCTGGAATTCCGACGCCGCTCGCAGCAGCTCGAGCAGCGAGTCGCCCGTGAGCGCCGACTTGGTGCCTGGCACCTTGAGGCTGGCCGTCGCCACCCACGTGGTGAGGAAGAAGTCCTCGAACTCGCGCTCGGACATCAGGTACTTCTCGGTCTTGCCCTTCTTCACCTTGAAGAGCGGGGGCTGGGCGATATACAGGTGGCCGGCCTCGATGACCGGCACCATGTGCCGGAAGAAGAACGTGAGGAGGAGGGTGCGGATGTGCGCGCCGTCCACATCGGCGTCGGTCATCAGGATGACCTTGTGATAACGGAGCTTGGCGACGTCGAACTCCTCCGGACCGATCCCCGTTCCCAGTGCCGAGATGAGCAGCCGGATTTCATTGTGGGAGAGGACCTTGTCGTAGCGTGCCTTCTCGGCATTGATGATCTTGCCGCGCAGGGGCAGCACGGCCTGCGTCTTGCGATCGCGGCCCTGCTTGGCCGAGCCGCCGGCCGAATCGCCCTCCACGATGAAGATCTCGCGATACTGCGGCTCGCGCTCGGAACAGTCGGCCAGCTTCGCCGAAAGTCCCTCGTCGTCCACGCCCTTCCGACGTGTCAGCTCCCGTGCCTTGCGGGCCGCTTCCCGCGCCTGAGCAGCCCGTACGCACTTGTCGGCGATCTTGCGGGCCGTCGTCGGATCCTCTTCGAACGACTCGGCCAGCTTGTCGTTGACGATCTGCTGGACGAGGCCCTTGACGTCGGTGTTGCCCAGCTTGGCCTTGGTCTGTCCCTCGAACTGCGGATCGGGCAGCCGGACGGAGACGACGGCAGTGAGGCCTTCCCGCACGTCGTCGCCGCTCACGCCTCCTTTGAACCCCTTGAGGAAGCCCTGCGACTCGGCGTACCCGGCGAGCCGGCCGGTGAGCGCGGCCCGGAAGCCGGTCAGGTGCGTTCCGCCTTCGCGCGTGTTGATGTTGTTGGCGAAGCAGAAGACATTCTCCTGGTAGCCGTCGTTGTACTGCAGCGCGACCTCGACTTCGATGTCGCCCTTCTTGCCCTCGAAGTACAACACCTTGGGATGAATGGGCGTCTTGTTCTGGTTGAGGTGCTTGACGAACTCGACGATGCCGCCTCGGTAAAGGAAGGTGTGGCTGCGCTCGTCGCGCTCGTCCTCGATGACGATCTTGAGGCCCTTGTTGAGGAAAGCCAGCTCGCGGAGACGATTGCTCAGCGTGTCGAAGGAGAAGTTCGTCTCCTCGAAGATCTTGGGGTCGGGCTTGAAGCGGATGATCGTGCCGTGCTTCTGCGTCTTTTCGCCGGCGGCCAGCTCGGTGGTCGGGATGCCGCCGTTCTCGTAACGCTGCGTCCACACCCTGCCGTTCCGGCGGATCTCGACCTCGAGCCACTCGCTGAGCGCGTTGACGACGGACACACCGACGCCGTGCAGACCCCCGGAGACCTTGTAGGCCGAGTGCTCGAACTTGCCGCCCGCGTGCAAGACGGTGAGGACGACCTCGGCCGCCGGCTTGCCGCTCTCCTTGTGAATGTCGACGGGGATACCTCGCCCGTTGTCGCCGACCGAGCACGAGCCATCCGTGTGCAGGATGACTTTGATGGAGTCGCAGGCACTCGCGAGCGCCTCGTCCACGGAGTTGTCGACCACTTCGTACACGAGGTGGTGCAGGCCATACGTGCTCGTGTCGCCGACGTACATCGCGGGACGCTTGCGGACGGCCTCCAGCCCCTCGAGAACCTTGATATCACTGGCCGTGTACGTCTCGGCGCTCATGCGGCGGCGAGCCCTCCTGCGTGAATCGCCCACCGTCCGCCGGCGGCGACCGGCAACGGCTCGGGCGTGGTCAGGAACACCTGCTCGGCGGCCTCGATCTCGCGGAGGACGTTGTCACGTACGCTCGGATCGAGCTCGGAGAGGGCATCGTCGAGCAGGAGCACCGGCGACGTGCCCGTCGCTTCCGTGATCGGCAACAGCTCGGCCAGCCTCAGCGCGAGTGCCAGCAGGCGTTGCTGGCCCCGCGATCCGAACACGCGCGCATCGGCTCCGTCGAGCTCGACGAGAACATCGTCACGATGCGGCCCCACGATCGTCTGACCGCGCCGGAGTTCTTCGCGGCGGTGACGCTCGAGCGCGGCGAACAACGCCGCCGGCTCGGCCGCCTCTCCCACCGAGCAGCGATAGCTCAGCTCGATCTTGTGGCACTCCCCGGCGAGACACGGATAGATGCGGCTGATCTCCGTCTGCAGGGCCGCCGTCGCCCTCCGCCGCCGATCGACCAGCTCCATGCCGACCGCGGCGAACTGCTCGTCCCAGGGACCGAGCTGCGCAGCCGCATCGGCACCACCCCGCTGGAGCACCGAGTTCCGACGCGCGAGGATCTGACGGAAGCGGACAAGCGCGGCACGATGACTGGGATAGAGCCTCGCCGCCACGCCGTCGAGGAAGTTCCGGCGCAGGGCAGGCACGCCGTTGAGGATTTCCACGTCGTGCCAGCCAAACGCCACCGCGCGTGCCCACGAGCAGCCGGCACCTTCACTGCGCCAGGCCCCGTTCTCGAGCCGTTCGAGCGCGCGCCGGACCGTCACGGTCCCATCGAGCCGGTGCAACTCGCCGGTCACCGCCACTGCGGCCGTACCCCAGAAGGGCACTTCGGCCAAATGGGACGTTCGGAACGAACGGCCAGTGAGCAGAAAGCCAAGTGCCTCGAGAAGGTTCGTCTTGCCCTGGGCGTTGGGCCCAGTGAGAACGTTCAGCTTCGGCGATGGGCTCCAGGAGAGGGTACGATAGTTACGAAAATCACGTAACTGTATCCAGCCAATTTGCACCCTGGTTGAGCTCCTGTATTCAGAGCGAAATCCTCACTAAATACGCATGGGCATTATAACACAGCAGTAGCCTTCATCCTGGGCGCTTTTAATGACTCCGGGGCTCAAACTGTCCTTCAATTCGATGACGACGTCGTCGTTCTCCATCGGCGCGAGCGCGTCGAGAACGTATCGAGAATTGAAGCCGATCGTCAGCTCGGCGCCGGCGTAGTCGACCTCGACCGTCTCCTCGGCCTCACCGAGATCGTGGCTGGCCGCCGCCAGTGTCAGCGTCCCCGGCGTCAGAATGAACCGGACCGGCTTGTTGCGCTCCTCGGCCATCACGGAGACTCGTCGCAGACCCGCCGTGAGCGCCGATCGCTTGATGGCCAGTCGCCCGGGATGACCCTTGGGCAGCACGGCTTCGTAATTCGGGAACTGCCCCTCGATCAGGCGGGCGGTCATGACGAAGTTCGGCATCTGCATCACGAACTGGTTTTCGGTGATGGCGATTTGAACGTCCTCGGTCGAGCCGAGCACACGCATGATCTCGGTGACCGCCTTGCGCGGAACGA
This sequence comes from Candidatus Rokubacteria bacterium 13_1_40CM_68_15, assembly GCA_001917585.1. Classification (GTDB taxonomy): domain Bacteria; phylum Methylomirabilota; class Methylomirabilia; order Rokubacteriales; family CSP1-6; genus 40CM-68-15. The sequence goes on along the minus strand of MNEG01000005.1, from coordinate 19,377 downwards.
TGCCCGTGACGCCGCTCAGGCCATGACCGACCCCACGCTTGGCGATGGCGAGCCGATGACCGTCGGTGGCGACGAGACGCATCTCCTTGGGCTGGAACACGAACAGCACGCCGTTCAGAGCAAAGCGGCTTTCGTCGTGTGAGACGGCGAAGCTCGTCTGAGCCAGCATCTCACGGAGTGTCTTGGCCTCGAGCGTGAGCCACGCGGATGGCGCCGCCGGCACCACCGCCGGAAAGTCGTCGGGCGCCAGCCCCACGAGCCGGTAGTTGACGCCGGCACAGCGCAGGGTGACGGCTGCGCTCTCTCCCACCTTGAGGGTGAGACCGGCGGCCGGTAGCTCCTTGACGATCTCGGCCAGCTTGCGGGCAGACAGCGTGACGGCGCCCTTGCTGGCAACCCGCGCCGGCACCGACACGCGTGCGCCGACTTCAAGATCGGTCGCGGTCAGGCGAATCGTTTCGCCCTCGGCCTCGAGGAGCACGTTGGCCAGAATTGGCAGCGTCTGCCGTGGTTCCACGATGTTGTGGACCATCTGCAGGCCCTTGAGGAACTGATCCCGGTCGAGCACGACTTCCATACAGTTCTCCCTTGTCAGGAAGAAAGAAAAGACAACATCGTAGTCGTATGAGTCGTCGAGCGGTGTGGATAGCGGCGGTTTTCAAAAAACGCCGAGGTCCCTGGACCTTGAACGACGGCGCGGCTGGGGACAACGGTGTTGATCAGCGCCGCGACGCTGTGGATCACAGCTGGACGCCCTGGATAAGTCCCTCGATCGTCTTCTTGAGTTTGGGGTCTTCCTGCAGAAGCGTCTGGATCTTGTCGACGGCGTGCAGCACCGTGGTGTGATCCTTGCCGCCGAAGGCGCGGCCGACCTCGGCGAGCGACGCGTGCGTGAGCTGACGGGCCAGGTACATCGCCACCTGGCGCGGGAAGGCGACGGCCTTCGTTCGGTTCTTGGCCTTGAGGTCGGAGACCTTCACGCCGAAGAAGTCGCTCACCTTTCGCTGTACCTGGTCGATGGTGATGACCTTTTCTTCTTCGCCCCAGAGGTCGGCCAGCACTTCCTGCGCGAGCTCGACACTCATCTCGCGGCCGGTCAGAGCGCAGAAGGCGATCATCCGCGTGAGCGACCCTTCGAGCTCACGGATGTTCGATTTGATGCGGCCGGCAATGAGAAAGGCGACGTCGTCGTCGAGGAGGACGCGCTCGAGCGCCGCCTTCTTGCGCAGGATCGCTACCCGTGTTTCGAAGTCGGGGGGCTGGATGTCGGCAATGAGGCCCCATTCGAAGCGCGAGCGCAGACGCTCTTCGATCTCCGGAATGTCCTTGGGCGAGCAGTCGCTGGAGACGATGATCTGCTTCCGCGACTCGTAGAGATCGTTGAACGTGTGGAAGAACTCCTCCTGCGTCCTCTCCTTACCCGAGATGAACTGGATGTCGTCGATCAGCAGGAGATCGATGTTGCGATAGCGCGCGCGGAACTCGGCCGTGCGGTCGTAGCGAATCGCATTGATGAGCTCGTTCGTGAACCGCTCGGACGACAGGTACGCGACGGCCATCGCGGGGAACAGGCGGCTGGTCTGATGGCCGACGGCGTGCAGCAGATGCGTCTTGCCCAGGCCTACCCCTCCGTAGATGAAGAGAGGGTTGTAGGCCTTCGACGGCAACTCGGCGACGGCCTGGGAGGCCGCTTGAGCGAACTGATTCGATGATCCGACGACGAAGGAATCAAATGTATATCGAGGATTTAAGCCCTCGACCCGCCCGCCGGTGGGTACAGCATGAGGGGCCGGCGGCTGGGCGGGGGTCGGAGACGGATTCTCGTCGACGACGATCGACACGCGCGGTTGCCCGCCGAGAGACTCCCGAGCCGCCGTGTGTAGCGTGTCGAGGTGATGCTGGAAGAGCCAATCGCGGTGAAACTTGTTGGGCGCGCCGATGCGGAGGTGATCACCCTCGACAGCGACGAGCCGGCACGGACGGAGCCACGTATCCATGACAGCGGCCGGGAGGTGCCGACCGGCGGCGTCCAGGACGCGCGTCCAAAGACTCTCTAGCACAGGCCGAACCCCAAGTTACACACACCGTTATCCACAGGTGTGGATAGTCGGGCAGAGCGTCGTCAACGGATGCTTCTCATTGGAACGGAGCGGCACGAGGAACCAATACATCACCAGGCGATCAGGATGCGGCACCGTAGCACACGGCAAAACGCCGTCGCAAGGGCCTTGGCAAGTTGACTTGGTCCGAGGCGGTGCCTACACTACTTCGGCTTCACCATCCGAGGGGGAATCGCCTACATGAAGCGCACGTTTCAACCGAATCGCCGTCGGCGGGCCAAGACGCATGGCTTCCGCGAGCGTATGAAAACGAAGGGCGGGCGGAAGGTGCTGAAGCGCCGTCGGGCGAAGGGGCGCAAACGGCTGACCGTGTAACCGGCCGATTCCCCCGCAGCGAGCGGTTGACCACCAGCGCCGAGATTCAGGCGCTCTTTCAGCAAGGCAAGCGTGTTGATCGTCCGTCGTTTGTCGTACTGTGGCGCGAGACGGATGGTCCGCGACGCGCGGGGTTCGCAGTGACCCGACAGATCCGCGGAGCGGTGCCGCGCAACCGGGCACGACGGCGCCTTCGTGAAGCTTTTCGGGTGACGCGCAGTGCTGCGCCGACCGGCGTGGCGCTTATTGTGATCGCGAAGCGCGCCGTGCTCGAGCGCCCGTTCGCGACGCTGATCGCCGAATTGAAAGAGGCCCTCGTCGCGTTGCCGCGGAGGGCCGTGTGAGCTGGGCGACTCGAGCCGTTGTGGCGCTGGTCGCCGGCTATCAAGTGTTGTTGTCCCCGGCGTTGGGGCGCCACTGCCGCTTTGCGCCGACCTGCTCTGAGTACGCGCGGCTGGCGCTCATTGAGCACGGCGTCGGGCGCGGCGGATGGCTCGCCGTTCGCCGGCTCTTGCGATGCCATCCGTTTCATCCGGGAGGATACGATCCCCCGCCGCCAGTGCGGGCGCGGGGCGCGTGACGATGGAAAAGCGAGCGATTCTGGCCGCGGTGCTGATGGCTGCGCTGCTCGTCGTCTATCAGGCTTATTTTTTCCCATCGAGCCAACCAACTCCCCCGCCCCAGGAGCAACAAACTCCGGCAGCCCCACCGGCTACGAACAACGCGGCTTCCGCGAGCCCATCAGCCGCGCCGGCCCCGATGCCCGCCCCGGTCGCGAAAGCGCCAGCTGCCCGGCCCCCGCAGCGGACCGCAACCGTGGATGGCCCGTTGTATCGGGCTGTCGTAAGCAGCGAGGGCTCCAAACTGCTGGAATGGACGCTCAAGTATCGCGGCGAGAAACCGATGGTCGTCGTCGGCGAGTTCGGCCCGGCCGGCCTGATCATCTCGACCGGCAATTCCCCACCCGAGCCGGTCCCGATGAACATCAATAGCTCCGATATGTTACGGCTATGGCCGAACACCCCGGTCGGCGACCTCGTGTTCACCGGAGACGTTGCCGGAGCGGTCGTGAAGGAGACGCTGCGCTTTCAGGCCGACCGATATTCCATCGACGCGAACATCCGGGTCGAGAACGCCACCGGACAGCCCCAGACGGTCACGATCGCGTTCCCGTGGTTCGTCCGCCGACACGAAAAGGCGGCCGAGGAGAAGTTCATAGGTCAACGCCCGACCGAGGTCGTATGGTCCTCCGGCGGTCACGTCAATCGCATCGATGATCTGGGAGCCGTCAGCGCCAGGGAGTTCGATGGCGAGTGGATCGGCCTGGACAGCACCTGGTACCTCGCGGCGCTGCTCCCGAAAACACCCGGGTTCAAACTTGCGACGAACGCCGAACCGGCGGGCGACGCCAAAAACGGGGTTGTGAGTGTCGCGGTCCGAGCGACGCCAACGATCGCTCCGGGCCAGGCGTGGGAGGGGCGGGTCGAGTTCTACATCGGGCCCAAGGAATACGAACGCCTCGTCGCATATGGCCTCGAAGGCACGCTCAACTTTGGCGGATTCCCAATTCCGCGTAAGTACGGCGGACTCCCGATGGAGTGGCTCGGCGTTCCGATTCTGAAATTGATGAAGTGGGTCTATCACTACGTCGGCAACTACGGCCTCGCCATCATTCTCCTCACGGTCGTCTCCAAGGTCTTGTTCTATCCCCTCACCGTCAAAAGCATGCGGTCGATGAAGGCGATGCAGGCGCTTCAACCGCAAGTCAACGCGCTGCGCAGCAAGTACAAGAATGACCCTAAGAAGCTCCAGGAAGAGACGTTGGGCCTGTACCGAAAGCACCATGTCAACCCGATGGGCGGCTGTCTGCCGATGATCGCGCAGGTCCCCATCTTCTACGCGTTGTACCTGGCGCTCTCGGTGTCGGTCGAGCTGCAGAACGCGACGTTCCTGTGCTTTGGACGTGTCTTCGGGATCGATGTCTGGATCTGTGACCTCGCCAGTCACGACCCGACGTATGTCCTACCAATCCTCATGGGCGTAACCATGTTCTTGCAGCAGAAAATGACGCCGACGATGGGCGACCCACGCCAGGCTAAGATGATGCTGGTCATGCCCTTCGTGTTCACGTTCATGTTCCTCAATCTCCCGGCGGGGCTCGTACTGTACTGGACAGTCTCCAACGTCCTTCAGATCCTCCAACAGTGGTTCATGGACCGGCCGCGTTCCCGCGGTACGGCGCGCGAGGCGAAGGACGCAGCGCGGGCCTAGAGTTGAAGCCACCAGAGCTGCGATCGAGCGGCTCAGGCGTGGCGCCCCGGACGTTCTACAACGCGAGCTGACGAATACCGAAGCAGACCTGTTCAGTAAATACCTGGTTTTGTTAATTAAATGGAATAGCACACACCGGATGGTGGGTTCCTCCGACCCGGTATGGATCGTGGAGGAATTGCTGCTCGACAGCCTCCTGTTTCTACGCGTCATTCCAGCCAACTTGGGAAACCTTGTCGATATTGGATCGGGCGCCGGACTTCCTGGGATACCGATCAAAATCGTCAAGCCTGACATACGGATGCTCCTGGTTGAGTCCAGGCAGCGACGGGCGTCGTTTCTGAAGACGGTCATCCGAGAGCTTGACCTGCCCGACACCGAAGTCCTGTCGGAGCAAGTTCTCGCGGTACCTGCCGGCTGGCGGAATTTGTTCGACGCCGCCATCGCCCGATGCGCCGGTAATCTCGACACGACGATGCGGCTCGGCGTCGGCTTTGTTCGAACAGGTGGATCTGTTGTCGTGTCCGGACCGCCCACTCCAGGTCCAGTTAGGGTCGGAAGCCATACAGTCGTTCACCTGCCGGGCGGCAAGACGAGGAACTTCGTTGTCCATATCCCGTGATGTCGGGTCGGGACGCTAGAGTGTTGTACGTGGAACACTACACGGTGGTATTTTAGGCGAGAGCCGGTATAGCTCCTCATATGATGTCATGTGTTTCGCGTGGAACACTGATGTGCGGAGGTGCGAGGCAATCCGCAGATCGATCGCTGTAGTCAACCAGAAGGGCGGAGTCGGTAAGACAACGACTGCGGTTAATCTTGCGGCTGGTCTTGCGCTCGCGGGTAACCCGACCCTCCTTGTGGACCTCGACCCACAAGGTAACGCCACCACGGGCCTTGGCGTGAAGAAGGAGGGTCTATACCCGACGATCTATCATGTGTTGCTCGGCAATGAGCCGGCGCACAAGGCCATGGTGGGAACCTCGATCGCTCCACTGCGCCTGTTGCCGTCCGACATCGACCTTGTAGGAGCTGAGATCGAGCTCGTCGGTCTCGAGCGTCGGGAATACCGGCTTCGCGATGCACTCGCCACCGAAGGTGACGGGGCTGAGTACGTCATCATCGATTGCCCGCCGTCTCTTGGGCTGTTGACCATTAATGCGCTGGTCGCCGCCGATCGGGTGTTGGTGCCGCTGCAGTGCGAGTTCTACGCGCTCGAGGGGCTGGCTCACCTTGTAAAGACCATCAAGCTCGTCCGTGAGCGGTTGAATGCCGGCCTGGCCATACTCGGGATTGTCCTGACAATGTTCGATGGGCGCACGAGCCTGGCGCTGCAGATCCGCGACGAAGTCCACCGATATTTCCCAGGAGATATCTTCGAGACCGTCATCCCACGTAACATCCGCCTGAGCGAGGCACCCAGCCATGGGCGTCCGGTGATGCTGCACGACGTGCGATCCAGTGGGGCCATCGCGTATCTCGAGCTGGCAAAGGAGGTTCTGCAGCATGAATAAGCGGGGGCTGGGGCGTGGCCTCGACGCGCTCCTCGGCGAGGCATCGACGGCCGGCGAGACGCAGACCGAGATCCCGATCGATCAGATCGAGCCGAATCCGCGACAGCCGCGGAAGACATTTGACGTCGTCGCCCTCGACGAACTTGCCCTCTCGATCAAGGCGTCTGGCGTCATCCAGCCCATCGTCGTGCGACGAGGCCTGGCAGGACGCTGGCAGCTCATCGCCGGCGAGCGGCGGTGGCGGGCGGCGCGGCAGGCCGGGTTGGAGCGTATCCCGGCCGTCGTGCGGGAGGCCACCGACTCGGAGAGCCTGGAGCTCGCACTGGTCGAGAATCTGCTTCGTGAGGATCTCAACCCGATGGAGGAGGCGGAAGCCTACCAGCAGATCCTCGGCGAATTCGGCTGGACTGTGTCGATCCAGGACGATCTGCGCGCAAACCGGCTCACGATGGGGCACGCGCGAGCGCTGCTCGCCTTGACGAGCCTCGCCGACCAGATGAAGCTGAGAGACGATATCCTGGCCCAATCCTGGTCGGTGAGAGCCACCGAGGAAGGCGTTCAGAAGCAGCGAGCCTCGCCGCCGCCCCGCCGGTCGGCGGAACTGTCCGCCCTCGAGGAGTCGCTCCAGCGGGCGCTCCTGACCCGCGTGCGAATCGTCGGGAACGAGCGTCGGGGGCGAATCGAAATCGTGTACGCGACGACCGACGAGCTGAACCGGTTGGCCGCCGCGCTGGGAGCCCAGAGCTGATCAGTGCGTGAGCGCATCGTTGTCGCGATGAGTGGTGGCGTCGATTCGTCGGTCGCCGCTGCTCTGCTCGTGGAGGACGGCCACGATGTGGTGGGCGTGACGCTGCGAGTCTGGCCGTGGTCGAACACGGCCGACGCGTCTTCGCGCTTCGGCAACTGTTGCGGCGCCGACGCGACCGACGACGCGCGCCGCGTCGCGCGAACGCTCGGGATCCCGCATTACGTCTTGGACAGTGAGCACGAGTTCGCGCGGGCGGTCATCGAACGCTTCGTGGACGAATACCGGCGCGGACGTACGCCGGTGCCGTGCGTGGCCTGCAACACAGACCTAAAGTTCGGCTCGCTGCTGCAGCGGGCCCACGCCTGGGACGCCCGCGCGGTGGCGACCGGTCACTACGCGCGGGTGACTCGTGACGATGTGACTGGCCGCTATCGCCTGTGGCGGGCCAAGGACGGGCGGAAGGATCAGACCGATTTCCTCTGGCCCTTGACGCAGGCGCAGCTGGCGGGCGCGGTCTTCCCTATAGGTGATCTCAAGAAAGAGGACGTCCGCGAGCATGCCAGGCGCCTCGGATTGGCGACTGCCGAGAAGCCCGAGAGCCAGGAAATTTGCTTCGTGCCCGGCGGCGACTACCGCGCGTTTTTGCGCGAACGCGATCCCGGGGTGTTCCGGCCGGGTGCCATCGTCGACCGCGAGGGGCGCGCGGTCGGCCGTCACACGGGCGTTGCCAACTTCACCGTCGGGCAGAAGAGGGGATTGGGACTTCAAGGCGGCCGCCGGCTCTACGTCCTCGACCTCGATCCCAACGACAACACGGTGACGGTGGGGGAGGCCGATGAGCTCGACGCTCGGCGGCTGACGGCACGCAGCGTGAATTTCATCGCGTGCGAGCCGCCGACGCGTCCGCTTCGCGTGGAGGCGCGGATCCGTCACAGTCACGTGCCGGCGCCGGCGACCGTGCGCGCCGTCGATGCCGACCGGGCCGAGGTCATCTTCGATAGTCCGCAACGGGCGATCACGCCCGGGCAATCCGTCGTGTGGTACCAGGGCGATCTCGTCGTCGGTGGCGGGGTGATCGCACGATGACGCCGGGTTTGGTTGACGGCACTCGCGTCGAGTGATAGTTTTCACAACCGCTGTCCTAGGGGCGATCCTTTCATCGCAGCGGGGAGACCTCCTCATGCACCTTCGCGGACGCGTTCGACTCGGCGGCCTCCTGTGTGTTCTCGCCCTCGCGGCACTGGCGTTCAGCGGGGCTGACGCCGCCGGCCCCGAGACCACCCACGCCGCGGCCGGCGAGCACGGCGGCGGCGGCCTGATCAGCCTCGACAAGTCCCTCATCGTTCAGGCGGTGAACTTCGTCATCCTCCTCGTGATCCTCCAGCGTCTGCTCTACAAGCCGTTCCTCGCGAAAATGGAAGAGCGCTCGAACGCGATCAAGCGATCCCTGGAGGAGGCGCAGGCCGCGCGTGCCGAGGCAGCGCGTCAGGCCGAAGAGAACACGGCGCGGCTGCGCCAGGCCCACGCCGAGGCCGCCGCCATCCGGGAACAGGCGCTGAAGGACGCAGGGGAGGAGCAACGGCGCCTCGTCGAGTCCGCCCGCGCCGAAGCGCAACGCCTCGTCGAATCCGCGAAAGCTCAGATGGAGGCCGATATCCGCCGCGCGCGCGAGGAACTCCGTCGCGAGGTCGCTGATCTCGCCACCGCCGTGGCCGAGAAGCTCGTGCGACGGAGCCTCCGGGACGAGGACCACCGGCGCGTCATCGCCGACGCGATCAGCCGACTCGGTAACTAAAGGTGAAGGAGAGCTCGGCCGCGGCGTTGCCCTACGCGCGCGCCTTGCACGCCCTTGCGCGCGAGCGGAACCAGATCGACGTCGTCGGTCGTGAGCTTGCTACCGTCGCTGAGCTGCTCGAGCAGGATCCCGAGGTGAGCGCCTTCTTCGCGCAGCCATGGGTCCCGGCGCAAGCGAAGCAGGCGATCGCACTCGAGGTCGCTGCGCGCCTCGGCGTGTCCGAGCTCACGCGCGACTTCCTCGGTCTCGTCGCGCGACGGGGGCGCGCCAACCACCTCCGGAAGATGGCCGAGATCTTTCGGGACGTCGTCGACGCCGACCTCGGGCGAGCGCGGGCCAAGGTGCGGGCGGCCGTGGCGCTCACCGAAGCTGATCGCGAGGCGCTGCGGCAACGGCTGGGCCGAGCCCTCCACGGCAAGCAGGTCGTGCTGGAAGAGACCGTGGACGACGGGCTCTTGGGCGGCTTCGTGGCTGAGGTGGGCACCTACATCGTCGATGGTAGCCTGGACGGCCAACTCGCTCGCCTGCGGGCGCGGCTGGCTCGCGGATGAAATGATCGAACAGCGGGCCAGTGCCCCGGTTCCCGTGGCCAACTCAGAGAGAGGGCGCGAATGATCAAGGCCGGAGAGATCAGCGAGATCATCAAGCGGCAGCTCGCGGGCTATGAGGCGGAGGTCGACCTTCAGGAAGTTGGCCGTGTCATCGAGGTCGGCGATGGGATTGCGCGCGTCTACGGTCTCGACAAAGCGATGGCCGGCGAGCTTCTACAGTTCCCTCACGACGTCGTCGGGATGGTGCTGAACCTCGAACAGGATCAGGTTGGCTGCGTCCTCCTCGGCGACTTCACCGAGATCAAGGAAGGGGACGTCGTCCGGCGCACCAGCCGCATCGCCCAGGTGCCGGTCGGCGAGGCGCTCGTCGGGCGGGTGGTGAACGCGCTCGGGCAGCCGGTGGACGGCAAGGGCCCGATCAGCGCGAAGGAGTTCCGCCCCATCGAGCGCTACGCGCCCGGCGTCGTGGACCGCCGCTCCGTCAAGGAGCCGCTCCAGACCGGTCTGAAGGCCATCGACGCGATGATTCCGATCGGACGTGGCCAGCGCGAGCTGATCATCGGCGACCGCGGAACCGGTAAGACCGCCATCGGCGTCGATACGATCATCAATCAAAAAGGCCAGGACGTGTACTGCTTCTACGTCGCGATCGGCCAAAAGCGCTCGACCGTAGCCCAGGTCGTGAAGGTGCTGGAAGACGCAGGCGCGATCACGTACACCACAATCGTCGTCGCATCCGCGTCCGAGCCGGCGCCCCTTCAGTACATCGCGCCGTACGCGGGCGTCACCATGGGAGAATACTTCCGGGACAGCCGACGCCACGCGCTGTGCATCTACGACGATTTGTCCAAGCACGCCACCGCCTACCGTCAGCTTTCCCTGCTGCTCCGCCGCCCGCCCGGGCGCGAGGCGTATCCCGGTGACGTGTTCTATCTGCACTCGCGCCTTCTCGAACGCGCAGCCAAGCTCAACGATCAACTCGGCGGAGGGTCACTGACCGCGCTGCCGATCATCGAGACGCAGCTCGGCGACGTCTCGGCGTATATCCCGACCAACGTCATCTCGATCACCGATGGGCAGATCTATCTCGAGTCCGACCTCTTCTACGCCGGTATCCGGCCGGCGGTGAACGTCGGTCTCTCGGTGTCCCGTGTGGGGGGCTCGGCGCAGGTGAAGGCGATGCGTCAGGTGGCGGGCAAGCTGCGCCTCGACCTCGCCCAGTACCGTGAGCTGGCGGCCTTCGCCCAGTTCGGGTCCGATCTGGACAAGGCGACCCAGACCCAGCTCGCCCGCGGACAGCGCATGGTGGAGATCCTCAAACAGGGTCAGTACCAGCCGCTATCGGTCGAGAAGCAGGTCGCCATCATCTTTGCCGGCACCCAGGGGCTGCTCGACGATCTTCCCGTCGATGCTGTCCGCGACTTCGAGACGTTCTTCTACGGCTGGCTCGAGCGTAAGCTGCCGCAGGTCCTGACCGAGATCCGCGACAAGAAGGAGCTGAGCGACGCACTGCGAGAGACGCTGACCAAGGCCGTCGTCGAGACCAAGGCCGAGTTCATGGCGGCCAAGGGCATCAAGGCGGCGTAGCGCACGATGGCGACGCTCCGCGACATCCAGCGACGGATCCGCTCCGTCCAGTCGACGCAAAAGATCACGCGCGCCATGAAGCTGGTGGCGGCGGCGAAGCTGCGGCGTGCCCAGGAGCGGATCCTCGCCGCCCGGCCCTACGCCGGCAAGATGAAGGAGCTACTCGGCAACCTGGTCGCCGGCGCCGACGGCGCCATCCATCCGTTGCTCGAGCAGCGCGAGGGCCCGCGACGGCAGATCGTGATCGTCACCGCTGACAAGGGTCTGGCCGGCGCGTTCAACTCCAACGTCCTCCGGCGATCGCTGGAATTCGTTCGATCCTCCAATACGCAGGAAGTCACGCTCGTCGTGGTCGGGCGGAAAGCGCGCGATTTCTACCGGCGCCGGCAGTGGCCCATCAAGCGTGACATGCTCGGTTTCTGGGACCGGCTCGCTTACGGCCACGCGCAAGAGCTGGCCGACTACTTCATGCAGCAGTACCTGGGCGGCGAGGTCGACGAGGTGTATCTCATCTACAACGAGTTTCGCTCGGTGGCCCTCCAGCGTCCGGTACGTGAACAGCTCCTCCCGATTCCGCGCGCCGAGAACGGGGGAGGGAGTGGTGCCGAGGTCGACTACATCTATGAGCCGAGCCCAGAGGCGATCCTCGGGGATCTGCTGCCGCGTCACGTCCGCATGCAGGTCTATCGGGCGCTGATGGAATCCCTCGCTGGCGAGTACGGCGCTCGCATGACCGCCATGGAAGCGGCCACCAAGAACGCCAAGGAAATGATCGAGGTCCTGACGATCCAGTACAACAAGGCCCGCCAGGAGAAGATCACCAAAGAACTGCTCGACATCGTCGGCGGCGCGGAAGCGCTCAAGCAAGGAGCGGAGGCATGAGTCAGGGGAAGATCATCCAGGTCATCGGTCCGGTGGTCGACATCGAGTTCGAGCCGGGCAAGTTGCCGGCGATCTACAACGCCCTCGAGGTGGCGGGCGTCGAAAACAAGGACATCTTCTCCTACTCGCAGAAGCTCGTGCTCGAAGTCGCCCAGCATCTCGGCGAGAGCCACGTGCGCGCGGTCGCCATGGCGGCCACCGACGGCCTCACGCGGGGCATGGGGGTGGCGGACACCGGCGGCCCCATTTCGGTTCCGGTGGGCAAGGAGACGCTCGGTCGGATCCTGAACATCATCGGCGAGCCGGTCGACAAGGGCCCGGCCATCCATGCCAAGAAGATGTATCCGATCCATCGACCGGCGCCGGACTTCGAGGCGCAGTCCACCAAGGTGGAGATGTTCGAGACGGGGATCAAGGTCGTCGACCTCCTCGAGCCCTACACGAAGGGCGGTAAGACCGGGTTGTTCGGCGGAGCCGGTGTCGGAAAGACTGTTCTCATCCAGGAGCTCATCAACAACATCGCCAAGCAGCACGGCGGTATCTCGGTCTTCGCCGGGGTCGGGGAGCGCACGCGGGAGGGCAACGACCTCTACAACGAGATGAAAGAGTCGGGCGTCATCGAGAAGACGGCGTTGATCTTCGGCCAGATGACCGAGCCGCCTGGATCGCGGCTTCGTGTCGCGCTCACCGCACTCACGGCCGCCGAATACTTCCGCGACGAAGAGGGGCAGGACGTCCTCCTCTTCATCGACAACATCTTCCGGTTCACCCAGGCCGGCTCCGAGGTGTCCGCGCTCCTCGGCCGTATGCCGTCGGCCGTTGGCTACCAGCCCACGCTGGCCACCGAGATGGGCGAGCTCCAAGAGCGCATCACGTCGACGAAGAAGGGATCGATCACCTCGGTGCAGGCGATCTATGTCCCGGCCGACGACATCACCGACCCCGCGCCGGCAACGGCCTTTGCCCATCTCGACGCGACCACGGTTCTCTCGCGCCAGATCGCCGAACTCGGGATTTATCCGGCCGTCGACCCGCTCTCGTCGACGTCGCGCATCCTCGATCCGAACATCCTCGGGCAGGAGCACTACCAGACGGCGCGGGCGGTGCAGTCGATCCTCCAGCGGTACAAGGATCTCCAGGACATCATCGCGATCCTCGGCATGGAGGAGCTTTCGGACGAGGACAAGCTGGTCGTGGCTCGGGCCCGGAAGATCCAGCGCTTCCTGTCTCAGCCGTTCTTCGTGGCCGAGCAGTTCACGGGGTCGCCCGGGCGCTACGTGAAGATCGCGGATACCGTCAAGAGCTTCCGCGAGATTGTGGACGGCAAGCACGACGACCTCCCCGAGCAGGCGTTCTATATGGTCGGCGACGTCGGCGAGGCCATCGACAAAGCCAAGAAGCTCCGCGGCGAGGGCTGAGTGGCCGACGCGCTCCAGCTCGAGATCGCGACGCCGGTGCGCCTCGTCGTGTCGGACATGGTCGACGAGGTCATCGCGCCCGGGAGCGAGGGCTACTTCGGCGTTCTTCGGGGTCACGCGCCCTTCTTGACCACGCTGGGCGTTGGCGAGCTGACGTACCGCAAAGGCCGCGACGAGTACCATCTCGCCGTCGCGGGCGGCTTCGCCGAGGTCCGCAACGACAAGGTGATTGTCCTGGCCGACAGCGCCGAGAGGCCGAAAGAAATCGACCGTGAGCGCGCGGAGCGGGCGCGCCACCGGGCCGAGCAGCGCCTGGGTGGCCGCGGCCAGGAGGAGATCGATTACGCACGGTGCACTGCGGCGCTCGCCCGCGCTCTGACGCGGCTGCACGTCGCCGGCCGCCCTCACTAGGCCCGCTGCCCAGTCTGCGCAGCACCTGCCCGACATTCGGTGCAGGTCGATCGCCGCGCTCGTTCTAACTCCGCGTCCGGGCGTCATCCGCCGCGGCACACTCCTTGCGATGGGTCGAGCCCGTGCTCACGGTGCTGATCGTCGACGACGAGCCGAACGTGGTCGATCTCGTTCGAGTGACGCTCGAGGACGAACGGGTCCGCGTCCTCGACGCCCCCGACGCCGCCGCGGCGCTCGAGACGTTGTCAGCCCTCCAGCCGGACCTCGTGCTGCTCGACGTCAACTTGCCGGATCGCAGTGGGTTCGAAATCTGCCGTTGGATTCGTGACGACGCGATCCTGGCGCGGACGAAGATCGTCATGCTCACGGCAGCAGCTCAGAAAGAAGACATTGCGCGCGGCCATGCCGCCGGCGCCGACCATTACCTCACCAAACCGTTCTCTCCGGTACGGCTCCTGTCGTTGGTGGAGGAGTTACTACCGCAATCGATCCTGTGGGCGCGCAAGTAGCCGCCGGCGCGGCAGGCGATCTGCCCGCCGCCTATCGCCGCTTGAACGCCGCCTACGAGCAGACCCTGCGCTACGCCGAGGACGTGCGGCACCTCTATCAACGCACCCAGCGGGCAATCAGCCAGTCGCTCCTCGGCCTCGCCAATGCCCTCGAAGCAAAGGATCCGTACACGCGCGGTCACTCTCAGCGGGTCAGTGTGCTCGCGCGGCGCCTCGCCGATGCCACCAGGTTGTCGGCGCGCGAGGGCGACGTCATCGCGCAGGCGGGACTCCTTCACGACATCGGCAAGATTGGGGTCCCGGAAAGCGTGCTCGGCAAGCCCGGCCGTCTCGACCCCCACGAGTGGGAGGTGATGCGGCGCCACCCGGTGCTCGGCGCCCAGATCGTGGCACCGTTCGAGTTCTTCGCTGAGGGTTCGATCATCATCCGTCATCACCACGAGCGCTGGGATGGCAGCGGCTATCCCGACGGACTTCGGGGAACCGGGATCCCACTGGGCGCACGCATTGTCGCGGTTGCCGACGTCTACGATGCGCTGACGTCCGCGCGCCCCTATCGCGAGGCGCTGCCGCATCACGCGGCCATCGAGTACATCGTGGAAGAGGCGGGACGGACCCTCGACGACGACATCGTGGTGGCTCTGATCCGCCTCACGCGTGATAACGAGCCGCTTGACGCGTGACACGGCACGCGCCGTGGTTTTTCCCGGGCTTCTCACCGGAACGCCGGCGGGCCTCCTGGCCGTTCTCGCCGCCGTGCTCGCCATGTGCGCAGCGCTCGTTCACCTAGGCTGGCTTCCGCCGTCGGCCCTTCGGGTCGTCACCGTCGCGGTTGTCCACGGTGGACTTCTGGCCATAGCCTTCGGGTGGGCGGCCACGACTCCGCCGCAGTGGAGGCCGCTCGGTCCCTCGGTCATCATCATTCTGGTCCTTGCGGTCGCCGCGACCGGCACTCGTTGGGATCCGCGGGCGGCGATCTTCTATCTGGCGTCGCCGCTCTGGCTGACGTTCCTCGCGCTGAGCGGGCGACTGAGGGCGCTCGGCTTGCGTTGGGAGATGCCCGTCGGCGGCAGTCTCCTCGGTCTCGCGGCGGGACTGACGCTCGGTGGTCACATGCTGCTGGCGGCGGCCGTCACGTTCGGCCATCGCGTGACGACCGACGGCCTTGTGCTCGCGGCCATCGCCTATGACGCAGGAGCCAACGTTCCGTCGAGCGAGCTTTTCTTCCGGGGCGCGCTCTTCAACCGGCTTCAACGGCGCTGGTCGTTCGCAGCCGCCGTCACCGTCGCGACAGCGGTTGGGCTCCTGCGCTATCTCGTCGATCCATTGCTGCCAAGGGCGCCAGAGATCATCGTCGGCACGCTCGTCTACGTGACGCTGCTCGGGGTCATCAACGCGTGGCTTCTGTGGTGGTCGGGCAGCCTGCTGCCGGGACTCGTTGCCTCGCTCGTCTTTTTTGCCGCCTACCGCATGGTCGCTGCGGTGTGATCCGACGCCGGCAAACTGCCGGGCTGCTCGTCCTTGGCGGTTGCGTCATCGCGGTCGCGGTACTGGCCGCGGATGCCACCGCGCAATCCGCCTCGCCCTGGCGTCACGCCTACGCGCTACCCGTCGTCGCCGGCGCCCTCGCGCTCGGGATGGTAGGCGGCAGTGTCACTGCGCTCGCCGCGCTCATGACCCAGGCGCCAACGCTGTTCGTCCGCGTCGAAGCGGTCGGGCTCGGGGCGGGCGCACTCGACGAGCTGGTGAGCGCCGCCCTGCTGCTGGTGCTGGGGCCGCTGCTCGGGTTCTGCGTGACGGAGGCGCGGCGTCAGGCCGAACGATACGCGACGGTACTCGCGGTTCAAGAAACGCTGGCCGACGAGCGGCCTCTTCCGCAAGCCCTCGATGCTCTGCGTTGTCGCCTGGGTGGTCGTCTGGCCGCCGACGTGACGCTCGCAGTCCGCGACGGCGATGATTGGATCGTAGCGGGCAGCACCGCGCCGACATCGGATTCAGCGGCCGGACGCGCCGTCGCGACGACCGCGGCCGTCTTCGTTCCGGACATCGGCCATGAGGCGCGCCCTCACCGCCTCCTGTCCGCCCCCCTGTCTGTCCGCGGAGAAACGGTCGGGGTGCTGACCGTCGAGCGCGGGGGTGAGTTGCCGGCGGGAGAGCGTCGCGCGCTGGTGGCGCTCGCGCTCCACATCGGCGCCGCGCTCGAAAATGCGCGCCTCGCCGCCCGGCAGCGCCGCTTCGCGGACGAGCTGGCCGAGAAGGTGCGCGCGGCCACCGATCGCCTCGCGGCCCTGGACCAAGCCAAGTCGGCATTCGTCGCCATGGCCTCGCACGAGCTGCGCACCCCGCTCACCGCACTCGTGGGCTACAGCGAGTTGCTGGCCACACGCGCGTTCAGCCCCGACGAGGTACGACGTCAGGCGGAGATCATGCGTCGGCAGACGCGCCGGTTGGCCGCCATCATCGACGACTTCCTCGACCTCTCTCGCCTCGAGCGCGGCGAAGCGCCACCACTGCGGTTGGCCGACGTTGCCGTCGGTCCCGCGCTCACCGCCGCGGTCGAGCTGCTCGGCGGCCCTCAGCGCGCATGCCGCGTCGTCCTCGATTGCTCGCTCGAGCCGATTGCGGTGCGAGCCGATCCGCACGCGCTCGAGCGTATCCTGGTCAACCTTGTGTCCAACGCCCTGAAATATTCGCCGACACACACCACGGTGACGGTGCGAGCCCGCGCGACGTCCGGCACCGTCGTGATCTCCGTGGAAGATGCAGGCCGCGGGATCGCGCCGGAGGCGTTGCCGCGAGTGTTCGAGCCGTACTTTCGTGCACCGGACGCCGTGGGCCGTGCGCCAGGCAGCGGGCTCGGGCTCGCCATGGTGAAAGCGTTGGTCGAGGCACACGATGGCCACGTTCACGTCGAGAGCACGCTCGGAATCGGCACGCGCGTGACGCTGCAATTGCCCGCGGTTCCTTGACACTTTTCCTCGGCGGCGTGTAGTCTTATCGGGCATGTCCAGACGCGATGAGGTCGCCGAGCGAATGGCGGACGCGGTGCTGAAGCGCCTCATCGCGCGGAAGATCGTCGACGTCAAGGACGAGCCGAGCGCGCGCGCCGCTATCCGCCACGTCCTCCTCGACAATCTCCACGCCGAAGAGCGTCTGGAGGCCGACGCACGGCAGATTCTTCTCGAGCACGCCAAGGCCATCAAAGACTCGGCGGCCGACTACCGCCAGCTCTTTCCGAAAGTGAAGGAGAAGCTGGCACGAGACCGAGGATTCATCCTGTGATGCGAATGAGTCGCGAGCGCGTGTTTCATCTCGCCGATCTCATCATGAAGGGATTGGGGACCACGCCAGGGGTCACGATCAAGGCGCCCGACGATCTTCGGGTGGAGATCGTTCGTGTCCTCAGCGACGAAACGAAGCTCGAGGAGTCGATCGACGGCGAAGTGCGAAAGATCCTCGCCTCCTACGCGCGCCCGGCGCCCGAGGGCAGCCCGCAGTGGGATGTTCTCTACCACAAGACTCGCGAAGAAGTCCGGCGTCGCCGGTTCCGGCTGTGACGCGTCTCGTCGTCGCCATCACTGGCGCCACGGGGTCCGTCTTCGGCATCCGCCTCCTCGAAGTCCTCCGGGGCTATCGAGAAGTCGAGACTCATCTGGTCATGTCGCGGCCGGGCAAACGCACGATCGTAGAGGAAACGGAGTGGACGGTTGCCGACGTGGAAGCGCTGGCGGACCACCGGTACGACAACAACGACATCGGCGCCGCCATCGCGTCGGGGTCGTTCCGTACGGCCGGCATGATCATCGCGCCGTGCTCCGTGAAGACGGCAGCGGCCGTCGCGGCCTGCCACTCAGAAAATCTCATTGCGCGGGCCGCCGACGTGACCCTCAAGGAAGGCCGCCCCTTGATCATGCTCGTGCGGGAAACACCGTTGCACGTCGGCCACCTGAAGGTGATGCTGGCGCTCGCGGAAATGGGCGCCGTCGTGTTGCCTCCCATGCCGGCCTTCTACAACCGCCCCAAGGAGCTCGACGACATCGTCAATCACACGGTGGCGCGGGTCCTGGATCGCCTGAATCTGCCCCAGACGCTCGTGGCCGAATGGAAGGGGACGCATCGCCGGGTTCCGACCGGCCCGCTTGGTGGTTGATCCAAGATCATTACCGGGACGCCCTCGTCCGTGACTGAGTCGCTGGACATTCTCCTCGTCGGACTGGGCCGTTGGGGAGAGAAGCACTTGCGCGTGCTCCGCGAGATCGGCGCCACCGTCTGGGTGGCCGACGTCTCGGCCTCACGGCGTGAGTGGGCCGTGCAGCACGGAGTCGCGGCCTCGCGCGCCGTCGATGATTACCGCTCCGTCCTCGACCGCGTGGCCGCGGTGGACATCGTCACTCCCGCCGACAGCCATCTGGCAATCGCCGATACGTGCCTGCGCGCAGGGCGCCCCTGCTTCGTCGAGAAGCCCCTCACCGTGACGGCCGCCGACGGTCGCCGGCTGGCCGCGGTCGCGCGTGAGACCGGCCGGGCGCTTCAGGTTGGACACATCTTCCGCTTCCATCCGGTGACGGCCGCCATGCGGACGGCCCTGATGGCGGGCCGCCTGGGCCAGCTACGCTTTGCGACCGGCCGCTTCTCCGGGTTCAAGCGTCCGCGCACCGATGTCGGCGTGACCCACACCGACGCCATCCATTATTTCGATCTTTTCGCGTATCTGTTCGGGCAACCGGCGACGCGCGTGAGTGCCGTACAGCGCGACTACCTCGGCCGCGGCCTCGATGACCTGTCGGTGACGGCGGTGGAATACGGGGACATCCCGGCGATCGTCGAGGCGAACTACTTCGTGCCCGGCACGTGGCGCGAATGCGTCATCGTGGGCGAGCGCGGGAGCCTGGTTGCCGATTACAGCAGCGGCGGAGTGATGCTCTACGAGAGTGAGTTCCGCCACCACGGGGGCCTCTGGGAAGCCGTCGATATCGGCAAGGAGACCCTGGCGACGACCGATGCCGAGCCGCTGCGCTTGGAGCTGTCGGCGTTTCTCGATGTCTGCGCGGGGAGGGCGCCGGTGTCCGTGACCGCGGACGACGGCGTCCGAGCCGTGCAGGTCGTCGAGGCGGCGGCGAGCGCAGCCCGGCTCGGTCGGGCCGTCACGATCGAAGAGATCCGCTAGGCCTTCACTGGTGCCGAAGGGGGGACTCGAACCCCCACACCCTTGCGGGCACATGACCCTGAATCATGCGCGTCTGCCAATTCCGCCAC
>MNEG01000140.1:9912-18328 GCA_001917585.1 Candidatus Rokubacteria bacterium 13_1_40CM_68_15 | reverse complement strand
TTGAGAACTGAGTAGCGACGGCTCCCTGGTCGGCGTGAGAATCGCGTCGACCAAGACAAGGTCCCCAACGCCGGGGCCAAGGAGCCGCCATGACGAAGAGAACAGAGAGAGCCGAGCGAACGCAAGGGAAGAATGGGGCCGGCCCGGAGCTGGCTCATCTGGTGGAGCCGATGCTGGCCGGGATGTCGAGCACGCGCCAGCACCTGCTCGCGTGGGTTCATGCCCAGGGGCTGGCCGCGCTCGACGAGCTGTTTCGCGAGGAGGCCGTGGCGCTGGCCGGGCCCAAGGGGCGGCAGCAGGCGCAGCGCACGCATCACCACTGGGGTACGACGGCGACGGAGCTGACGTTCGGTGGTCGACGGGTGCAGATGCCGCGTCCGCGAGTCCGGCGCACGAGTGGCGGAGAAGCGACGTTGCCCTCGGTGGCGCGGTTTCGGGAGCGCGACCCGCTGACCGCGCGGATGATGCAGCAACTCCTCGCCGGGGTGTCGACGCGCCAGTACGACGCGAGCCTCGAGGCGCGGCCGAGCGGGCGGCGCACCCGCGGCAGTAGCAAGAGCGCCGTCAGTCGGAGCGTGGTGCGCCGGACCCGGCAGCGCCTGCACGAGCAACTCACGCGGCGCCTGGAGGGGCTCGAGGTGGTGGCGCTGTTCATGGACGGCGTCGTGGTGGCGCAGCAGACGGTGATCGTCGTCCTGGGGATCACGCGCGACGGCGGCAAGGTCCCGCTGGGCCTGCGGCTGGGCTCGACAGAGAACGCCGTGGTGTGCACCGAGCTGCTGCAGGACCTGCTCGCCCGCGGGCTCACGCTCGAGGGGCGGGTGCTGTGGGTGATCGACGGGGGCAAGGGACTGCGCAAGGCCCTGGGCGATGTCTTCGGCGACGCCGCAGTCATTCAACGCTGCCAGCTGCACAAGGGGCGCAACCTCGACGCCCTCGTGCCGAAAGCCCGCCAGGCGTACGTCCGGGCCGCCCTGCGGCGGGGCTATCGGGCGGGCAGCGCGGCGGCGGCACGCCGGCAGCTGACGGCGCTCGCGACGTGGCTGGAGAGGAACGGTCATGTCGATGCCGCCGCGAGTGTGCGCGAGGGGCTGGACGAGACGCTCACCGTGCTGAAGCTGGGGCTGCCGCCGACGCTGCGCCGCTTCTTCGCGACGACGAACTGCATCGAGAATCTGATCGGCACGCTGCGCCACGTCACCCGGAATATCACGCGCTGGCGCGATGGAGACATGCGGCGGCGGTGGATCGGACTCGGCCTGCTACGCGCCGCCGAGCGCTTCCGGCGCATCAAGCGGCATGGCGAGCTGGGCGCGCTCGTGACCGCGCTCGGTGCCGTGACGGCCGCGGAGCGTGCCGCGTGAGCCCCCATGATCACCGTCGGCGAAAAGGCGAGGGCCACAATCGGCTCAGGAGCGATCTTCTCGAGGGGGCCGCTATGCCGGTATCCCCCTCTGTGCCGTGAACTGAGGGTATGATGCCCTGCCGTCGCGCTCAGCCAAGTTCAACAGCGCGCGGGACAACTCCAGAAGAGAGCAAAGACTGGGTAAAGTGGTCCGGGTGTCCTATGTAGTCCAGACGACGAAACTGCCGCGTCGAAGGCTACGAGGGGCGTCGTAAGCGAAAGCAGTGCTAATACGATGCCTAAGCATAGAGGTCCCGCAACCCATCGCCGTGGCGCTTCTTGAAGGTTTGGCGGAAAGGTGCGCGTCAGCCCAAGAAATGCAGGTGCAATTAGGCTAGCTCCCGCAAACGCAACCCGCAGTCCTAATTCGGGAAATGCCCCGTAACACCAAGCAGCTACCCCGAACAACCAAATCGCGACGGACAAGGTGAATGCTGCGAAATACAGATGAGTAGTGCATCTTGGGTTGGCCCGGAGCACGAAAACGCCCAGAGCGACAACAAGGGCACCTATCATGCACAGGGCAAACGGAATCATGGACGACGGTCCATTTCGCCGAGACTTTTCCTCACCACCCTGCGTAGAGCAACCAAATCCTCATGAACGGTTGTACCAGGCACGACGATTGGTTCTGTTTTCATCATTGCGTCTCCGCCTATGAGCTAGAAGAAGTTCGGAACTAACGTCTGTGGCTGCGTCTTCATTAGTTGGTGCCATCACCACATGCGAGCGATGTGTTAACCGACGATCGATACGACCTCATCCGAAACTGGGAATTCGATGAGAATGGTTGCACCTCGGCCGTCGGGATTATTGCGAGCTGACATCGTAGCCCGATGCGCGTCCGCAATTCCGCGACAAATCGATAGACCAATTCCTGAGCCTCGCTGCTTTGTTGTCAGGAATGGGTCAAAGATCTTTCCAAGCAGATCCTCTGGAATACCGCAGCCCGTATCTGATATTTCAACTACGATAGTTTCCTTTCCATCGTTGATCCCAACGAGCGCTCGAATCGTGAGTTGCCCCCGGGGTTGCATGGCCTCAAGCGCATTGACGACTACATTGAGAAACAACTGCTCAAGCTGCGAGGCATCCCCCCGTACAAGCGGCAAGCGCGCCGGAACGGCAAACTTGACGCTGATCTGAGATCGCTCCAGTTGCCCGCGAAGGAGAGCGAGCGTTTCTTCGATCGGGCGTCTGAGGTCTAGTTCTGTGAATGGTCTTGCTGCAGGTCGGGCGAAGGCCCGCAGGCGACTTACAAGTCCATCGATCCGATCGATCTCTCGCGTCACTACGCTCGCAAAATCGTTGCGGAAGTCGTCCTCGGAAAACCGCTCCGGTAAGAGCTCGGCGAACGTCTTGATCGCGACCAGGGGGTTGCTTATTTCGTGTGCGATCCCGGACGCCAGCGCACCAATTGACGCAAGACGTTCTGCTTGCTGCTTCTCACTTTCAAGGGTCTTCAGGCGAGTGAGATCGCTTAAAACTGCAACTGCCCCAAGAACTGTCCCGCTGTTGTCACGCAGCGGCGAAGTAGAGCAAATCACCGGGATGACATCTCCGGAGTTAGCTTGAATGGCTGTCTCCACTTGCGTTCTAGGTTCGCTATCCTTAAGCGTCGCTTCAAGGAGTTGGGCGATGGGCTGGGGCAGATCGTGAAGCGAGCCGACAGTTGACGACCGGTGAAGCCCGATCATGAGGTCTGCGGCTGAGTTAAAAAGAGTAATGGCGCCATCAGCATCGACGGTGACAACGGCGCTGTCGATAGTTCGGAGAATGTTTTCAACATATTCATTGGCCAGGACCACCTGAGAATACAGTTGAGAATTCTTTATCGCGATGGTTGCTTGGCTCATCAGGGTTGTAAGCAGATCGATATCTGTTGTGAAGTATGGATCGCCGGAGAGCCGTGGGCCCAGTAAGAAGAAGCCGACGAGCCGCTCCTCCTCGGTGATCGGGAAGGCCAGTTCGACCCGACTCTGAACCAAGGCCGTGAGTGCCTGTTGTTTTTCACGGGAGGAGGCGCGTCCTTTCCAAACGTCGAGCACGATAGCTCGTTTCTCACTTGCAAGAACAGTCACTAGAGGGGAGTTGGCTGCGAGATAGTCTGGTGTACGATCGTGTTGGGCGCCGAGTTTAGATGTTTGGACGAGCCGCCTATACGAAGGGTTCTGTGACTCGTACAAATATACTGAAACGAACTCCGGTCTGACTGTTTTGCTGATTGTGTCACACGCATATTCGAGAAGAGGCCTGAGTTTTAGGATCCCCGCCATGTTTCGGCTGATCTCGCGAATTGTTTTCTGATAATCGTAGGGGTCTCTAAAGAGATAACGGTCGACCCATCCTTGCGCTGCTCGTTGAAACGGCTGGAATGCTACTGCGATGAGGAGTACAAGCGAAACCTCCAGCAGCAGTGGCGACTCGCGCCGGCGCTCGAGGAGCAGGCCTGAGGTTAACCAAAGCACGGTGGTGAACACGGCCGCTGCAGCACAGATCGTGACAAGGTATGCGACGCTACGCCGAATCACGATATGTATTCGCATGAGGCGATGACGGATTATTGCGTGGGCTATCGTCCCGACCATAGGGATGCTAAAAAGCGGGCCATAGGGACTGAACTTCGAAGAATGAAAGAGGAGAGGGATTAACAAGTTGGTGATTGTACCAGCGAGAATTGGAAGAGAAAGGCCGACGAGAACATAACGTATTTGCAGTCTCTCGACGCCTTTGAGCATTCGGAGCTTTCCGTATAGAACCAACATGCTGTAGACGAGGCATATAACGAAGTACGCGCCGAAGAAGGGATGAAGGTGTCCGTAATGAACCGTCAGAATACCGTTGCTATCTGACGTGCTGCGCGCGATGAGCGGCGTTGCGGAGATCAGTGCAGCGGTGCTCCCACAGACCAGAAAGGACACCGTTGCCACTTTGGAGGAAGGGGTTTGCACGGGGAATATGCGCGCAAACAGGAGAAAGAAGAGGGGGATCAACGAGGCAGAGACGAACGCGGTCCGCGCCCAAATTATTCCCCATGGCGTTGCGGCATATGCGGCCACGAGGCCGTTGCTTAGGGTCCACCCGGCGACGGCCACCGAGAAGCCAGCAAAACACTGGTTGACGCGCTGTGATGGATTCTTAAGCCAAACTCCAACACCAAGAATCAAGGTTGCGGTAGTGGTCAGAAGTAGAACGACTAAGCGATCGTCCACGTACTCACCTGAGATGTCCCAATATGAGGACGGAGTGGGTTCCTCCCATCGCGTGCGCATTTATCAACACGTTCTTGAGCCGAGCAACCCTCGCGTGCTTTGGGACGTAATCCAAGTCGCACTCAGGATCTGCATCGTCGAGATTTATCGTGGGTGGGACAACGGAGTGTTGAAGGGTGAGGCAAGCAGCCGCGACTTGTAACGCAGAAGCGGCGCCCATTGCGTGGCCGATCATGGACTTGATCGAGCTAATGGGGACGTTGTAGATACGTCGACCGAAGGCGTTCTTGAACGCGCGAGTCTCGACGAGATCATAGTCTGGTAGTGCGTTGCCATGCGCGTTTATGTGGTCGATCTCGTTTACGCCCAGGGACGCTTCGTCGAGTGCAGCTTCAATGGCATCCGCGAGGGCATGCTCGCCAGCATCGGTCTTCACGCCGTATCCGCCTTCGTTACCGGTGCCGAAGCCGAGGAGTTCGGCATAGATCATTGCGTCTCGTTCGAGCGCGCTTTCGAGAGATTCAAGGACGAAGATTCCTGCTCCTTCACCGAGGACAATTCCATCACGTCTCCTGTCGTACGGTCGTGAAGCGCTCAACCACGGATCTTCGAAACGTGAAAGCGTGCCTGATGCGCAAAACGTCGCAAAGCAGAGGGGTGAGACTGGGGCGTCGGTCGCTCCGGCGAGGACAACATCGGCCTGCCTGTCAATAATCTGATGCCAGCCCCAGTGCACGGCATCTAATCCAGTGGAGCACGCTGAAGCGAGTGTTAACGCTTGCCCCCGAAGACCGAGCTCCATTGACACGTGGCTTGCGGCGGCGTGAGACGCGTACTCCACCCCCGTTGTGAGAGGGATACCTCGAACCCCACTGCGCTCAAACCCGAGCCTTGCTCCTTCGTACACGTCTCCAACGCCGTTGGCTGCTGTCCCGACACAGAGTTTCAGGCGATGTGATCGGGACGCTGAGGCGTCGAGTTTGGCGTCCTGGAGGGCGAGCTTAGTGGCAGCTACCGCAAATTGCGCAAAGCGGCCGCGTAGTCGACGGCGGATTTGCCCGCGATCAGGTTCTGCCAGAAGGTTTCTTTCCCGATTCCGTTCGGGGCGACGACGCCGAGGCCAGTGATCACCACACGACGACGAGCCACCCACACCTCCATGTGCCAGGGTGCCGGACGTGCAAATCGTGGCCGCTGCTAGAATAAGTGAACCGATTGCGCCATGTCTAGGTACCTGCTCGACCGTCGACAATTTCTGACACTCCCCCTCAGGCTGTTCCTGGCGCCGGTGCTGGTCAAAGCGGCCCCGTGGCTCGCGCACGCCGAGCCAGAGACACGGCGGACGGCGTACGACGTCGACGTGGGGGTGCTCTGGGATGCGATGACCTTCCACCTGCCGGGCACCCTGGACGAAGCGGTGGACCGCCCAGCCGGCCGCTACGAGATCAAGGCCGTCGGGCAGGGCTCGAGGATCCAGAACCGTGTCGAGTCCCGAGGCATGCTCCTCGACGGCCGCTGGGCACCGCTCGAGGCCACGTCGTGGTTCCTGGTGGCCGGGCGCGAGACGCGCTCGCAGACCGTCTACGATTACGATCGGCGCCGCATCGAGTACCACTTCAAGGGCGAGACGTTCCTCCTGCGCCGCGTCCGGGTGGCCGACGACGTGCTGACGATCCCGCCCGGGGTCCACGTCGACGACGTGATCACCACGGTGCTGAACTACGCCGACGGCCGGTGGCCCCAGCACGCCGACGGCAGCTATCACACGCACGTCGTGCGCCGGCAGCGGTCCGAGAAGGAGGGGCCCGACGACGTCTCCCAGAACTACCGGGCCGAGCTCGTCCCCCTGGTGATGAAGACCGTGTCCGAGCCCGAGACGGGCAAGGCGGCGGCCAGTCTCGACCTCACGCGCTTCTCGTCGTGGGCGAAAGAGCGGCAGCCCGCGCGCGTCGTCTTCGGCCCCGACCGCCGCCCCGAGACCGTCACCGCCTCGCTCATCCTCGGCACGTCGATCACGATTCGCCTCCGGGGCCAGGCGTAGTGCACGACCTCGTCACGCTCGGGGAGGTGCTGCTGCGGCTGTCCGTCCCGTCCCCGGCCCGCTTCGAGACGGCGCGCACGCTGGACATTCAGATCGGCGGCGCCGAGGCGAACGTCGCCGCGGCGTGCGCGCGCCTCGGCATGCGCACGGCCTGGATCTCGGCGCTGCCGGCCAACGCCTGGGGCGAGCGCGTGCGGCGCGAGCTCGCCGGCCACGGCATCGACTGCGCGCACGTGCGGCTGACCGACGGCGCGCGCCTGGGCGTCTACTTCCTCGAGTATGGCGTGCCGCCACGCCCGATCCGCGTGCTCTACGATCGTCGTGATTCGGCCTTCGCACGCCTCACACCCGCCGAGGTGGACTGGGCAACCGTGCGCCAGGCCAGCCTCGTGCATCTCACCGGCATCACGCCCGCGCTCAGCGCGAGCGCCCGCGCGCTCAGCGAGCGCGCGCTTGGCGAGGCGGCGGCCGTCTCGTTCGACCTGAACTATCGGGCGACCCTCTGGTCACCGGCCGACGCTCGCGCGTATGCGGAGACGGTCCTGCCCCGAGCGCGCTTCGTCTTCGCCGGCCTCGACGAGGCGCGAACCGTCTTCGGCCTCGATGGCCCTCCCGAGCGGATCGTCGAGGCGCTCTCACGCCAGGCCCCGAAGGCCACCATCACCTTGCTGATGGGCGAGGACGGCTCGGTGACCTTCGACGGCGGGCGCATCGTCCGACCGCGCCGGCGCCCCCGTGTCGAGGTGGTGGACCCGATCGGCGCCGGCGACGCCTACGTCGCGGGCTTCTTGTGGGCGGCCCAGCGCGGCGCCGATCTCGAACAGACCGTGGATACGGCAACGGCGGTCGCCGCGCTGAAGTGCTCGATCTGGGGCGACGTCGCCGTCATCACGCCCCGTGACGTGGAGGACGTGCTCGCCGGCGGTCCTGGCGTGCGCCGGTGATCTTCGACACGCGTCTCGAGTTATGATCGCCGCCCGCCGGCGCTGCCGCTGGGCCAGGACCCCGCTCGACATCCGCTATCACGACCGCGAGTGGGGCGTGCCCCTGCACGACGACCGGCGGCTCTTCGAGTGCCTGATCCTCGAGGGCGCGCAAGCCGGGCTGTCGTGGTCCACCATTCTCCGGAAGCGCCCGGCGTACCGGAGCGCCTTCGACAACTTCGACGCCAGGAAGATCGCGCGCTACTCGCCGGCAAAAGTGCGTCGGTTGCTCGCGGACGCGGGTATCGTGAGGCACCGCGGCAAGATCGAGGCGACGATCGCCAACGCCCGCGCCTTCCTCGCCGTGCGCGGCGAGCACCGCACGTTCGACCGCTACGTCACGTCGTTCGCCGCCCCGGAGGCGATGAGCAAGGATCTCGTGAAGCGCGGCTTCAGATTCGTGGGCCCGACGATCTGCGAGGCCTTCATGCAGGCCATCGGCATGATCGACGGCCACGAAGCTACGTGCTTTCGGCGGCGGCGAGGCTCAGCCCGGGCACGATCGAGGCGCCGGAAAGGCGGCGGAAGACCTCGGGCGAGGTCCTGATCTTGGTGGAGCGGCTGCCGCCGCCCAGGATCACCCACTCGAGCGCCATGAGCATGTCGTCGACGTAGATCGCCAGACCGGCCGGCAGGGCGAACACGGTGACGCCGCCGATCATCATGCCGGTCAGCGCCTTCGTCTCGTCGGCGGTGGCGAACGAGAGCTTCGGGGCCGCCATCAGCCGGCGCACCGTGTGATTCACGTCGAGCCGCCGCGTCCCCTGCACGACGC
>MNEG01000140.1:0-9833 GCA_001917585.1 Candidatus Rokubacteria bacterium 13_1_40CM_68_15 | reverse complement strand
ACGCCGAGGCCCCGGAGGACCTCGGCGACCCGCTGGTCGATCGCCTCCGTCATCCTACGAAGGCGTCACGTCCTCGCACGTACGTGCGCTGCCGCTGCATCGGGTTGCGGTTGATGAGCGGCCGCAGGTACATCGGGTGGGTGAGGCTCCGCACCTCGTGCTCGATCTCGAACAGCACCTTCTGGGGCGAGTCGGGATCGACGATCTTCGTGAAGCGATACTGATACGGATCGCTCTCCTGCCACACCAGGTCGTGCTCGACCAACCAGCGGTGCGGCGTGGCGAAGTCCGAGATGTAGATCGCGACATGGTGGCCGTCGTAGGCCGGGATCGCTTCCGTCGTCTCGCGGAAGACCAGCTCCTGACCGCGCCCAACCTTCGTGCGGGCGGCCTTCTCGCCGCGGAGCGTGTCCACCCGCGCCGGCGCACCCATCACGCGCTCGTAGAACCGCGCGATGCCCTCGGCTGTTCCGCGGGGTACGGTGAACTCCACGTAGGGCATGCCGAGCGTCATGTCGCCGTACTTCGGATCGGGCAGGTGGACGCGGAAGTTGTTGCCCCAGGGGCACGTCACGTTGACATGCCCATTCTCCACGCCGTAGGCGAACTTCGTATCGGCCAGATGTCCCTTCGCCTCGGCGAGTCGGGCCTGCAAGGCCTCGAGATCGGGCATCACGATGCCGATGACGCCGCGAAGAACGTCGGGGCCCCCGGTCGGCTGGTGGATCTGCTGCTGGCCGATGTTGATCCACATGTTCTCGAGCCCGACCATCAAATAGGGATCCCGGGTGAGGCCCATCGCCACCACGTAGAACGCCGTCGACGTCACCTGGGATGGGATCTTCACGTTCACGTGCTCGAGGGCGACGATGTTGCCGACGGCCTGGGCTGCCCGATCGAAGGTCTTGGTCATGGCGTTCCTCCTGGTCCGCACATACGGTATACCATCCGCATGCCCTCGTGGGAGCCCTCCGATGCCGGGTACCAGGCCCGCATCCGGGCCAGCTTTGCCCGCCAGTCCATCATGGCGACCATCGGCGCGGATCTCGCCAAGGTCGCCCCTGGCGCCATCGACATCGCGCTCCCCTACCGCGGCGATCTTACCCAGCAGCACGGATTTTTGCACGCGGGGGTGATCACCATCATCGCCGACAGCGCCTGCGGCTACGCCGCGCTGAGCTTGATGCCTGCCCGAGCCTCGGTGCTGACCGTGGAGTACAAGGTGAACCTGCTGGCGCCCGCCGCCGGCGAGCGGATGATCGCGCGCGGGCGCGTGCTGAAGCCGGGCAAGACGTTGACCGTCTGCACCGCCGATGTCGTGGCGATCAGCGAGGGTCGTGAGAAGACCATCGCGACCATGACCGGCACGCTGATGGCGATCTACGACCGGCCCGATGTGCCGGCCGGGTTCTGATCGTGCGTCGTGGTCGCATCGTTGATCGACCCTGGCTTTCTCGACTTCGTAGAGGCGCAGCGTCGAGCAGGGCACTCGCGCATCTTCCCCAAATTGACCGTGGGGAAGTACGGCTCGGCGTCCTCCGGTCCATCATGCAGAACGCGATTCTCGGCGAGTCGTATGGCGTCGGTTATCCGACGAGCGTGTTACTGAGGCAGTGGCGAAGATCAACTACACGACCACATAGGCCGACGCTGCTCATGTAGGGAAATATTTTCCCACACAACCGAACAAGAAGCGTGCGGACACAGACAATTTATATAAGAAACATAAAACATATTTTTTGTTCTTGACAGCGAGCCTCTCCGAGGTCCATCGTTTCGCTGCGGTACAGCGGTCGGCGCGTCGTCGAAACGGGACAATCAACGGCGCGCCTGCTTCAGCGTCGCGACGGCACGTCGCGAGGTGCAGTGAGGCTGCGCCTCTCTGGTGCATGGGCGGCTCTCCCGTAGAAGCCGCAGCGCGCGTCAGTTCCTCTCCTTGCTCCACACGTGCTGCGTAGGCCCCTCTGGTGGCCTGCTCCTTCTGCGCATGATCTACGTGCAGAGGTGAGAGGAGGACGGCCGTGGCCCCTCGAATGTCTCCGCCCCTGGCCGCAATCTTCAACTCGCGTGACGAGGTGATCGAGGCGATTGGCTCGGCCCTCGAGAACGACGGCTTCGCGCCGGTGCCGGCCCGGCCGGCGGAGATCCGGAACGGGACGCGCGACCTGGTGGCTTTCATCGAGATACACTGCCCGGACGTGACAATTTATATAAGGAAAATAAGGCATATTTTTAGTTCTTGATGCCGGGCCTCCGCGGGGCGCGGTCATCTTCACGCTGGGTTTCCTTACTGACTACGAGAAGGACGCTGACCGACTGACTCGACCCGCCGCTCGTCTTCTTCCTTTCATCCACGCTACGCAACGCTCGAGATGCGCGTGCATCTCGTCGGCACTTGCGTGATGGATGCGTCCGTGGCCGGGCAGCACCCATTCGAAGCGATAGCCCAGCAAGCGCTCCATCGAGCGTGTCTGCTCGGGCCAGGAGTACCAGCAGACATCGCGAAAGGCCGTGAGCGTCTGCTCGTCCGGCGACCAGCCGAGGTGGTCGCCCGTGAAGAGGAAGCGATCGCGATAGAGGAGCACCAGGTGGCCACGCGTGTGGCCTGGCGTCGGAATCACGACCAAGTCGGCGTCCACGGAAACCGGCGCCGTCCCATCAACGATGCGCTCGACGCCCAGTCGCGCCGCGCCGTCGGCGGCGTGCATGATCCGCGTGCACCCGAACTCACGCGCGAACGCCGCGTGGTCGGCCACGTCGTCCTTGTGGCTCAGGAACATCAGACGAATGCCGCCCAGCTCGAGGATCCGGCGCACGAGCGGCGGCGTGAAGCGCGGCGAGTCCACCAGCACGTTGCCGCCGCGCGCGGGTGGGCGAACGATGAGATAGCTCCATCCCCCGAAGCTCTCTTCTGACGTGAAGCCGCAGAAGTAGACGTCGTCGTCGATCCGCTCGGGATAGGCCGCGACGGCGGCGCTGACGTCGTCTGCTTCAGACTCCGTACCGATCGAGGCGGTGGGACACGTCACCAGCGCCTTGAGCGCTTGCCATCTCGTTTCCGGATTTTCCGGCTGTCGGTAGACGCTCGATTGAGCGCCGTGGTCGTGAAACGTGGCTGGTGCGATCGCCCGACAGGCGTCGCAGTCGATGCACGTGTCGTCGACGAAGAAGTCACCGGCGACGTTTTCCGGCAGGCGGCGTCGGCGATCAGCCATCGATCAGAGGATGCCACAGTCGAGCCGCCCGCCAGACTTCAGGGCGGCCGCCAGGAATCGAGTCACTCCGATCCAGTTCCTCCCCCGCCGAAGACCGGAACAGGGGATGACTGACCCAGCCCGACCTGCGCCATCAAGGTGCTCACCGTATAAGAACCGCCAGAGTAACTGACAAGGAGGGCTGCTCATTGGAATCGAAGGGCCGAACGTTCCGGGACCTGATCAAGGACGAACCGTACGTCTTCACCGGCGGTGTGTATTCCCCGCTCGATGCGCAGATCGCCGAGCGCGTTGGCATGAAGGCCATCTACCTGAGCGGTTACTCCATGGCCCTGGCCAACGGCTGGCCGGACATGGGGTTCCTCACCATGACCGAGATGACCCGCATCGCCTCGATGGTGGCCAGCGCGGTCGACATCCCCATCATCGCGGATGCCGATGACGGCTACGGCAACGCGCTGAGCGCGATGCGGACGGTGCAGGAGTTCATCAAGACCGGCGTCGCCGGCGTTCACATCGAGGACCAGCAGTTCCCGAAGCGTTGCGGCCATATCGCCGGCAAGACCATCGTGAGCCGCGAAGAGGCGATCGGGAAGTATCGCGCCGCCGTCGACGTCCGCAATCGCCTGGACCCCGACTTCGTCATCATCGCCCGTACCGACGCCTTCGGCGCCGTGGGCGGCAGCCTGGACGAGGCGATCTGGCGGGGCCACGCCTACGCGGACGCCGGCGCCGACTTGATCTGGTCCGAGTTCTCGAATGCCAGCCGGGAACCGGCCGTCGCCTTCGCCCGCGCGCTGCGCCAGTCGCATCCGCACGTGCCACTGGCGTTCAACTACTCCTCGTCGTTCAAGTGGAGCTCCGACGCCAATCCGTTCCTGTTCCAGGAGCTGGGTGACCTGGGCTACAAGTTCATCTTCATCACCCTCTACGCCGCCCACGCCGGCATGCACGCCGTGTGGAACGCCATGGAAGACTTGGTCAAGAACCAGGAGCAGGCGCAGTGGGCGCTCGAGCGGACGAAGGCCGGCCATCCTACCGAGAGCCACCACGTCGTGGCGCGCGTCAGCCACTTCCAGGAGCTCGAGCGCCAGTACATTCCCGGGGCCGCGGCTCGCATCGAGTCCTCGGACGGGTTCGGCGAATCCGGCGAAGCACACTCAGTGGTAAAGCTCCCCACGGAGGGGTCATGACATCCGAGATCGCGCGCATGTACATCGACTGCAAGTGGGTGCACGCCCGAGGCGGCGCCACCTTCGACGTCGTCAACCCTGCCGACAGCTCGGTCGTCGCGACCGTCAGCGACGCGGGCCCGAGCGAGGCGCTTTGCGCCGCGGAGGCCGCCCACGGAGCGTTCCGGGAGTGGTCGGCACGGCCGGCGCGCGAACGTGCCCAGGTGCTCCTGACGATCCAGGCTCTGATGGAGGAGCACCGGGACGTTCTCGCCCGCCTCATCACCACCGAGAACGGCAAGCCGTTGGAGGAGGCGCGCAAGGAGGTCCAGTTCGCCCTCGGGTACTTCGGGTGGTTTGCCGAGCAGGCCCGCCGCGTCACTGGCGAGTGGGTGCCGTCGCCGCACGCGGGCAAGCGCACCTGGGTGCTGCGGCAGCCCGTCGGACCGGTCGCCGCAGTCACGCCCTGGAACTTCCCGGCCACGATGGTGACGCGCAAGATCGCTCCGGCCCTGGCGGCCGGGTGCAGCGTGGTCCTGAAGCCTTCTCCGGCCACGCCGCTGACCGCGCTCGCCATCGCGGCGATCGCCGATGATGCCGGACTCCCGGCCGGCACGTTGAACGTGGTCACCGCCAGCCCGACGCGGACGCTCCAGGAGGATCTGCTCAATCACCCGCTCATCCGGAAGATCGCTTTCACCGGCTCCACCGCGACCGGGCGCGCGATCATGGCCGGCGCCGCCCCGCAGATCAAGCGGCTCGGGTTCGAGCTGGGCGGAAACGCGCCGTTCATCGTCTTCGACGACGCCGATCTCGTGGCCGCCGTCGAGGGCGCCGTCGCGATCAAGTACCTGCGGGTCGGCGGCCAGTCGTGCATTGCCGCCAACCGGATCTACGTCCACCGCTCCGTCGCCGATCTGTTCGTGCCCGCGTTCGTCGACGCCGTGCGAGCGCTGCGGGTCGGGCCAGGCTTCGAGCGGGGCGCGCAAGTCGGCCCGCTCATCAGTGCCCAGGCGAGAACCCGCATTCACGCGCTCGTGGAGGACGCGGTTCGGCGCGGCGCCCGGCTGGCGACTGGTGGTCATCCGCTCACCGAGGGCTCCTGGGCGCGAGGCTTCTTCTACGCCCCCACCGTCCTCCTCGACGCGACCGACGAGATGGCGGTGGCCCGCGAGGAGATCTTTGGCCCGGTTGCCCCGATCCTCACCTTCGACACGGTCGACGAAGTCGTCGCCCGCGCCAACGCCACGACGTATGGTCTCGGCGCCTACCTGTACACACGCGACCTCGGACGTGCCCTGAGCCTGGCCGAACGCCTCGAGTACGGTCTGATCGGCGTCAACGATGCGTCCGGTTACACGCACGAGATCCCGTTCGGCGGCTTCAAGCAGTCGGGGCTCGGCCGCGAGGGTGGCCAGGAGGGGATCGATCAGTACCTGGAGACCAAGTCGGTCGTCGTCAACGTGTCGTCATGATCAGAGCGAGCCGCCGCGGGTGAAAAGAAGGATGGCTGTGACCCGGCGCCACAGCCATCCCCAGTACCTCGAGTGAGTCTACGAAGGCGAGCGAAATCGCCGGCGGATGAACGGGGTGCCGACGAGGGCCGTCGCGACCAGGGCCAGGGTTGCTGGCTCGGGCGTCGGCGTGCTACTCGGCGCCATCCTCAGGTTATCCAGGTCGAAGGTTTCCGCCACGCCGCTGTTGTTGCCGGCTTTGATCGTGAACGAGTCGAATGGTGCATCAGACGTCCAGCCAAAGAACATCCCGATCGGACCGATCTGCGCGACGAACTGCGTGCCGCCGCCCGTCATGTTGAGGGTGATCCCCAGGGCCTGGCCTTCACCGGCGGGTGAAGTATCCCAGGTACCACCAGCCCCGCGCAGCGTGTCGAGCAGGTACGAGAACGAGGTGGATTCACCGCCGCTGACGGTCACACGGTCGTGCCAATGGTCTGCCTGGATCGACCCAACCGACGTGAAGACGCCCGTCGACGGCTGGAGCCCGGAGTTGTTGAAGGGTTCCGTGACAAATACGCCGACGGCGGTCATCCAGGCCGTCTCGCTGGAATATGTCACGATGGCGGCGGATGCGGTTGTTGACCACAAGACGACAGGCAGGAGTAAGGCGAGCGACCACTTCTTCATACTGACTACCTCCATGAACGATGTTTTAGGAATGTACGATTCATAGAAGGCAGGCTTCGTGCCACAGCGGAAGCGCTCACATCGACGATGACTTGGCGGCCACGAGGCGGCGCAGACGCTACCTCGTGGAAACAACCCCGACGGCCGCGAGCATATCGAAAGATCTAAATTAGCTGGACTGGGCTGTGGCCCGCGGGCCACAGCCATCCTCGACGTCTCGATCGTTTACGACTGAAACGGGAGCTTGCGGCGGACGAAGCGGAGGCCGAGGAGCCCGGTCCCGACCAGCGCGAGGGTGGCCGGCTCGACGGTCGGCGTCACCGTGCCCTGCGTGGGCGCCATCATCAGGTCGTCCAGCTCGAACGTTTCCGCCACGCCGGTGTGGTTGCCCGCTTTGATCGTGAACGAGTCGAACGATGCATCGGACGTCCAGCCGAAGAACCCGTCGATCGGACCGATCTGGCCGACGAGCTGCGTGCCGCCGCCCGTCAGGTTGAGGGTGATCTTCAGGCCCTGGCCTTCGAGGAGCGGTGACGTGTCCCAGTCACCACCGGCGCCGTTCATCGTGCCGAGCACGTACTTGAACGACGTCGATTCACCGCCGCCGAGTGTCACACGATCGCGCCACTCGTTGTCCTGGATCTGTCCGGCCGACGTGACGACGCCCGTCGTCGCCCGGAGCCCGGAGTTGTCGAAGGACTCTGTGACAAATGAGCCGACTGCCGATCTCCAGGCCGCTTCGCTCGAATACGTCACGAGCGCGGCGGATGCCGTCGTTGCCCAGAGAAGAACGGGCAGGGTTAAGGCTACCGACCACTTCTTCATACGCAACTACCTCCATGACCGAAGTCTTAAAGACCGTGGTCGTGGTTAAGGCAGCCTTCGTGCCACAGCGTGGTGCTCGCGTCTACGCTGATTTAGCGCCGACGACGGGAGCGAAACGCGCCTGCTGGCAGCAATGTCGAGGATAACCAAAGATCAAGAACGCGCCGACTGTCGGAAGATGGCGCCCAGCACGGGATGCCGTCCCTGGGGGACGCCGACCGCGCGCCTGCCGCTGAACTCGATCGCGAGCGGCCCCTCCTCGCGCGCGGCGTCGATCTCGATGGCGATGCGGAGCGGCGACCTCGGCCACGTGTAGACGAGCGAGAGATCCGGCGCTTCCGCCTCCTCGCCTTCGAGAATCGTCACCCATTGCGTCCGTGCGCGGTCGCGTGAGTGCGCCCGCATGCGCAGGCCGACGATGGCGACCGGTGCAGGGGCGTCGGGCGGCGCCGGCGGCGGCGTCCAGGACGGTGCCGCGCCGCCGCGAGCCGACTCGGCGAACTGGACGACGATGCCGAGCGCTTGCCTGGGGTGCAGGAACGCTTCCTTCCAGTACGGGTTCGTCTCGTTCTCTTCGACGATCTCGTAACCGTGGGCCTTCGCGCGAGCGCAGGCCTCGCGCAGGCTCGGCACTTTGAACGTCACGTGGTGGATGCCGGGGCCGCGTGTGGCGAGAAAGCGGTGGAGGAAGCCGTCGTTGCCACTCGGCTCGAGCACCTCGAGGCGGGCGCCGTTGGCGAAGCGCCACTGCCCGAAGCGGTACACGCCGGAGTCGGCGCCGAAGGCGGGCGCGCCGCCGAGCACGCCAACGAGGAATGGAGTCGCGTCGGCCATGCGCGGCAGCGCGAGCGCGATGTGATCGAAGCGGACGTTCATCGTGGGTAGAATGCCATGCGTGCGCCTGCCCTTCTACTACGGCTGGTTGCTCGTCGCGACCGCGTTCATCACGATGGGCATCGGCGTCAACGCGCGCACGGCGTTCTCGCTGCTCTTTCCGCCGATCCTGGGTGAGTTCGGCTGGGACCGCGGCGTGACCGCTGGCGCCTTTTCCTTCGGGTTCCTCGTCTCGGCGGTGTTCAGCCCGCTGCTCGGTCGCCTGGTGGATCGACGCGGCCCGCGGCTGATGGTCGAGATGGGCGTCGGGCTCGTCGGGCTCGGCCTGCTCCTGGCCACGCTCGTGAGCCGGCCCTGGCACCTTTACCTGACGCTCGGTGTGCTGGTGGGCGGTGGCAGCGTGTGCCTCGCCTATTCCGGTCACGCGCTGTTCCTGCCCCACTGGTTCGTGCGGCGCCGGGGCCTGGCCATCAGCCTCGCGTTTTCCGGAGTCGGTGTCGGATCGATCGTGCTGCTGCCGTGGGTCCAGGTGATCATCGCGGGAAGCGGCTGGCGGCAGGCCTGCGTGGCGCTCGCCATCGTCGTGCTGGTGGTGCTGGCGCCGCTGAATTTGATGTTGCGGCGCCGCCCCGAGGATCTCGGGCTCCTGCCCGACGGCGACGCGGCGCCGCGAGATGCCCGTGCCGGCGCCCATGCGGACAACGTGATGGACCCCGCGTGGGTGGCGGTGGACTGGACGCTGCCGCGCGCGCTGCGGACGACGCGCTTCTGGTGGGTGGTGGTCGCCTACTTCTGTGGCCTCTTCTCGTGGTACGCGGTGCAGGTGCACCAGACAAAATACCTGACCGAGATCGGCTTCAGTCCGACGCTGGCCGCCTGGGCACTCGGCCTCGTGAGCCTCGCGGGCATTCCCGGCCAGGTGATCCTCGGCCATGTCTCCGATCGCGTGGGTCGCGAGTGGGTGTGGACGCTGGGCAGCCTGGGCTTCGCGCTCTGCTTCGCGCTGCTGCTGCTGATGCAGCAGGCGCCGACGCCGCTGCTCCTCTATTCGATGGTCGCCGCCCAGGGGGCGCTGGGATACGGGCTCACGTCCGTCTTCGGCGCCATCCCGGCCGAGATCTTCCAGGGGCGACAGCAGGCGACCATCTTCGGCACGATCAATCTGGCCGCGATCGGCGGCGGGGCGGTCGGGCCCTGGCTCACCGGTGCGCTGCACGACGTGACGGGAAGCTACGTGCTCGCGTTCTGGATCGCGATCGGCTGTAGCGCCGTCTCGGCGGGCTCGATCTGGCTGGCGGCGCCGCGCAAAGTGCGCGCGGTCGCCGGCCGCATCCCGCGCCGGGCTACTTGACGATGTCGATCAGCTCCACCTCGAACACCAGCGTCGCGCCCGGCTTGATGCGCGGCGGCGCGCCGCGGTCGCCGTAGGCGAGGTCGGCCGGGCAGACGAGCTTGCTCTTGCCGCCGACCTTCATGGTCTGCACGCCCTCGGTCCAGCACTTGATCACCTGATTGAGCGCGAAGGTGATGGGCTCGCCGCGCTGGATCGACGAGTCGAAGACGCTGCCGTCGGTCAGCGTGCCCTGATAGTGCACCTTCACCTTGTCGGTGGGCTGCGGCGAGGCCCCGGTGCCTGGCTTGAT
>MNEG01000001.1:7297-8270 GCA_001917585.1 Candidatus Rokubacteria bacterium 13_1_40CM_68_15 | reverse complement strand
TCCATCGCGAGTGCCAGGATGTTCCCGCGTTGGGTCCGGTCCTCGGCTGTCAGACCACTCGGGCCCTCGCCCTTCCCAACGGCGTCGCCGTGCGCGCGGTGAAGATCGTCCGCTATACCGACGCCCTGCCCTCGAGGATGGCGTTCGAAATCGACGCGCACGAGCTGTGTCACGCCATCGCGGCCGTTCAGAGCATCGAGGATCCCTGCCACGCCGTCGATCACGGCATCGCGGAGTCCTCGGCGCTGCTCCGTCTTCAACGCGTGCCTTGACCACGACGTCGTTTGCTGGTCTAGTCTGGCCTCGTGGCGCGCATCAATGACCACTATCTGAAACTCAAAGCGGGCTACCTCTTCACCGAGATCGCCCGCCGCGTGAAGGCCTTCCAGGCCGCGCACCCCGCGGCCAAGATCATCCGGCTCGGGATCGGCGACGTCACCCAGCCGCTGGCGCCGGCGGTCGTCCGCGCCCTTCACGGGGCGGTGGACGAGATGGCGAGCGCGGAAACGTTCCGCGGCTACGGCCCCGAGCCGGGCTACGAGTTCCTGACCGAGCTGATCGCCGCCCGCGACTACGGCGAGCGCTCCATCACGGTGAGCCCTGACGAGATCTTCGTCAGCGACGGCGGCAAGAGCGACAGCGCGAACATCCAGGAGATCTTCGCTCCCGACTGCGTCGTCGCCGTCATGGACCCGGTCTATCCCGTGTACGTCGACAGCAACGTCATGGCCGGGCGCGCCGGCAACCTCGACGACGCCGGGCGCTACAGCGGCCTCGTGTACCTGCCCTGCACCGCCGACAACGGCTTCCAGCCGGCCTTGCCGAGCCGCCACGTCGACCTGATCTATCTCTGCTACCCGAACAATCCGACGGGGGCGGTCATGACGCGCGAGACGCTGGCGCGCTGGATCGACTACGCGCGGCGGGAGCGCGCCGTGATCCTGTACGACGCCGCCTACGAGGCGTACGTGCG
>MNEG01000001.1:0-7249 GCA_001917585.1 Candidatus Rokubacteria bacterium 13_1_40CM_68_15 | reverse complement strand
TCGGCCGCGGGCGAGACGGTCAGCCTCAACGCGCTCTGGCTGCGGCGGCAGTCGACCAAGTTCAATGGCGTGCCCTACATCGTCCAGCAGGCAGCGGCCGCGGTGTACACGGAGGAGGGCCGCCGGCAGATCCGCGGCCAGATCGACTACTACATGGACAACGCGGCGATCATCCGCGGCGGCGTGGAAGCGGTCGGGCTCACCGCGTACGGTGGGCGCAACGCTCCGTACATCTGGGTGAAGACTCCGCGCGGCGTGGGCTCGTGGGAATTCTTCGACAAGCTCTTGAACGAGGCGCACGTGGTCGGCACGCCGGGGGCCGGGTTCGGTCCGAGTGGTGAGGGCTATCTTCGCCTCACCGCATTCGGGCGGCGTGATCAAACCGAGGAAGCGGTCGACAGGATCAAGAAGCGCTTGACGCTGTAGCCGGCGAACCCTGCGTCGGTCACACCATCACGTAACCGCCGTTGACGTCGAGCGTGGCGCCCGTGATGTGGCGCGCGCCGTCGCCGGCGAGGAACCGGACAGCGGCCGAGAGATCCGACGGCTCGGCGAAGCGACCGAGCGGAATGTCCTTGCGCAGCTCCTCGAGGCCCTCCGCGCTCATGATCTCGTAGTTGCGCTCGACCAGCGCGGGACCGGGCGCGATCGTGTTCACGAGAATGTGCTGCGCCGCGTACTCCCTGGCGAGGTGACGCGTCAGTCCCAACACCCCCGCCTTGGCCGCCGTGTAGTGCACGCCCAGCGCGGGGCTCGACGTGCGCCCGGCATTCGACGAGAAGTTGATGATGCGGCCGCCCCCTGCCTTCATCATGTGCGGAATCACGTGCTTGCAGCAGAGGAAGATGCCCTTGAGGTTCGAGTCGACGACCATGTCCCAGTCCTCGGAGGAGAGCTCGTGCGTCACGCGGCCGAGCGTGTAGCCGCCGGCGGCGTTCACGAGGACGTCGACCCGTCCGAACGTGCGGATCGTCTGCTCGACCATGGACCGCACCGCCATCTCGTCGCGCACGTCGCACGCGACGGCCAGCGCCGTGCCGCTCGCCGCCTCGATCTCGGCCGCCGTGCGCTTGGCCCGCTCCTCGATCATGTCCACGACGACGACACGGTCACCCTCGCGCGCGAAGTCCAGCGCCACCTGCCGCGCGATGGCGCGCCCCGCGCCCGTCACGATCACGACTCTTCCACTTCCCGTCGCGTTGCTCATCGAGCTCCTCCACTGGTTGGGGGCCATTTCGGGGCCCCCATGTGATCAGAATCCAAACAGCCTTGGAATGGCCAGCGGCATGGCCGGCCACAGCGCGGTCACGAGCGTGATGGCCAGCACGGCGGCCACGAACTTCCACACCTCACGGTTCGCCTCCCGCATCGGGCACCGGATGACGCTCGCGACGACGTAGAGGCTGAGCGCCACCGGGGGCGACAAGAGCGCGGTTTGCACCGTCATCACGATGATCAACCCCAGGTGGTGCGGGTCGATCCGGTAGGCCGCCGCGGCCGGCGCCAGCACCGGGATGAGCATGATCATGATCGGCACCGCCTCCAGCGCCAGCCCGAGGAGGAACAGGACGGTGAT
The DNA here is from genome assembly GCA_001917585.1 of Candidatus Rokubacteria bacterium 13_1_40CM_68_15. Taxonomy (GTDB): domain Bacteria; phylum Methylomirabilota; class Methylomirabilia; order Rokubacteriales; family CSP1-6; genus 40CM-68-15. The sequence continues at coordinate 5,673 of MNEG01000001.1, read as the reverse complement.
GGTGATGATGATGAACAGCGTCGCCGAGTCGGTCAGCCCGAGCGACCACTGCGCCACGATCTTCGGCACCTGGTAGCGCACCAGGATCCACGACACGACGTTCGAGGTGCCGAGCAGCAGGTAGATGATCGCGCTCGTCTTGGCCCCGACCAGAAGCGAACGGCCGAGCTCTCGCGGCCCCAGGGTGCGCAGCACGAAAACGCCGATCAGGACCGCGTAGAGCGCCGCGATGGCGCCCGCCTCCGTCGGCGTGAAGACGCCGCCCAGGATGCCGCCCAGGATGATGACCGGGACCACGAGCCCGAGCACGGCGCCCCGCAGGGCGCGCGCGACCCGCCCCAGCGAGAATCGCGTGTCGCTCTTCGGGAAGTTCCGCTGCCGGGCTGTCACCCAGACGAGGGCCATCAGCGCGAGCCCGACGAGCACGCCGGGGACGACCCCCATCAAGAACAGCTTGCCGACCGAAATGCCGCCGCCGTAGACGTACGCGTAGATCAGCATCGCCACGCTCGGGGGGATGATCGGTCCCATCACCGCCGATCCGGCGATGACCGACGAGACGAAGCCCCCCGGGTACCCCTGGCGCACCATGGCCGGCGCCAGCATCGAGCCGATGGCCGCACACTCGGCCAGGGCGACGCCCGTGACGCCGGCGAAGAGCATGCTGGTCAGCACGACGACGTAGGCCAGGCCGCCACGCAGGTGTCCGACCAGGCTGTTGGCGAAGTCGATGAGCTTCGGAAGGACGCCGCACCGCTGCATCAGGTCGCCGGCGATGATGAAGAACGGGATGGCCAGGAGCGGAAAGGAGTCCATCCCGCCGAACATCAGGGTCGGCAGGACCGCGATCGGCACCGTCCCCGACAGGACGATGAAGGTGAGCCCGGCCAGCCCGAGGCAGAAGGCAATCGGCACGCCGAGCGTCATCGTCAGCGCGAACACGACGATGAGAAGGGCGATCAGCACGCGCTCACAGCTCCACGCCGGGTGGATCGGAGTCGGGGTGGTCGAGCCCGAGCAGCCGAGCGATGATCACGAGCGCCATCAGCAGCGCGCTGACCGGAAGGGCGAGGTAGAACCAGAAGATCGTCACGCGCAGCGTCAGCGTCTCCTGGTCGAGCTGCGCGGGAAGCACCTGGAGCCCGGCCACGGCGATCACGATCAAGAACAGGAGCGAGAGCAGCTCGGCGACGACCCCGACGACCCGCTGCCCGCGCGGGCCCAGCCAGCCGGTGGCGCCCGTGGCGATGTGGCCTTTTTCACGCAGAACGAGCACCGACGCGAGCAGAGCCACCCAGATCATCCCGTAGCGCGACAGCTCCTCGGTGATGATCAGCGAGGTCCCTACGCCGTAGCGCAGGAGGACCTCGATGACGACGACCGTCGCGACCACGGCCATGCCCACGAGCACGAGCGCCTCGATGGCGCGAGCGAGCGGTCCGAGCACGGCGCTACTTGTTCAGCGCGATGCCGAGCTCGACCAGCTCCTTGCCCTTGGGCCCAAGATCCGGGATGGCCTCGCTGTAGATCTTCTGGGCCACCTTCCGCAGCTCGGCGAGTGTGGTGTCGGGCACGGGATTCACCTGCATGCCGGCGGCGGCGATCTTCTTGAGCAGCTCGTCGTTGTCCTTCTGGCTTTCGGCGCGCTGCCACAGCGAGGCCTGCTTCGCGGCCGTCATGATCACCGCTTGCACGTCGCCGGGGAGCTTCGTGAAGACGGCACGGCTGACGAGGAGGGTGACCGGCTCGTTCACGTGCCCCGTGAGCGAGTAATACTTCTGCACTTCGGCGAGCTTCTCGAAGTACACGACGCCCGGCGGGTTCTCCTGCCCATCCACGACGCCCTGCTGCAGCGCGGGGTACACCTCGGCCCAGTCCATCGGGGTCGGCGACACGCCGAGGGCGCGGAAGAACGTCACGTGGACCTTGGTGGGGAGCGTGCGCAGCTTCAAGCCGCGCAGGTCCTCGAGGCTCCGCACCGGCCGCTTGCTGTTCGACACGTGGCGAAAGCCGTTGTCCCACCAGCCGGCGACCTTGAACCCCTTGTCGAGGAGGAGCGGCTCGAGGATCTGGCCCATGCGGCCGTCCAGCGCCGTGAACATCGTGTCGGTGTCCTTCCAGAAGTACGGCAGGATGAGCGTATTCATCTCGGGCACGAACCGGCTCACGTGCGCCACGCCGCACACCTGGAAGTCGAGGCTGCCGAGCCGCACCATCTCGAGGCCCTCGCGAATGGGGCTGAGCGCGTTCGCGTGGTGCACCTGGACGTCCACCTGGCCCTTGGTCGAGTCGGCGACGAGCTGCTTGAACTTCTCGGCGCCGCGTCCGAAGGCGTGGTCCTTCGACACCGGCGACGAGAGTCTGAGGACGTATTTCGGCTGCGCCGTTGCGCTGGCGAGGAACGTCGCGAGCACCAGGACCACCACCACGGTCAGCTTGCTGTATCTCATCGCTCGGCCTCCCCCCGGGTTGCGCAGGTGAGCAGGAGGCTAGTACGTGAGATGGAGCGAGGGCAACAGCGTTCCCGAGGGCGGGCTCGGGCGTTCCCGGGTGGCGCCCCTACGCCTCGTACGAGCGCTCGAACTGCGAGCGCAGGCGCTCCAACTCTTCGGGATCGAGGCGCATGCCGAGGTGCAGGCCCATCTCGCCCAGGATCGTCTTGATCTCGTTCAGCGACTTCTTCCCGAAGTTCTTGGTCTTGAGCAGCTCGCCCTCGCTCTTCTGCACGAGGTCGGCGATCGTCCGGATGTTCGCCGTCTTCAAGCAGTTGGACGCCCGCACGGAGAGCTCGAGCTCGTCCACGTTGCGAAAGAGGTTCTCGTTGAGCTCGGCACGCGGCCCGGTCTCGTCGCGCTCGGTGTGCTCGGTCTCGGGCGCGGTCTCGGGGAAGGCGCGCAGCAGCTCGAAGTGGTCGTCGAGGATCCGCGAGGCCTCGCTCACCGCCATGCTGGGCGTCACGCTGCCGTCTGTCCACAGCTCGAGGACGAGCCGCTCGCGATCACCGGCCGTGGCCTCGACGTGGAAGTGCACCCGCTTGACGGGCGAGAAGTCGGCGTCGAGGAGAATGGCGTTGATGGGCAGGGCCTCCAGCTCGCGCCGCTCGGCCGGCACGTAGCCGCGGCCGCGCTCGACGCACACTTCCATCTCGAGCATGCCGTCCTTGTCCAGGGTGGCCAGGGGGACGTCCGGGGTGAGGATCTCGACGTCGGCGTCGGGCTCGAAGTCGCCCGCCTTCGCCACGCCCACGCCCTGGGCCTTGAGACGGAGGATCTTCGGCCGGTTCAGGTGAAGGCGGAAGACGGCTTTGCGGAGGTTCATCAGGATGTCGAGCGTGTCCTCCATCACACCGGGCAGGTGCGAGAACTCGTGGAGGACGTTCTCGATCTTCACCCAGGTGGGCGCGGCGCCGTGGATCGCGGACAGGAGCACGCGTCGATAGGCATTGCCGACGGTCAGGGCCAGGCCAGGCTCGAACGACTCGATGGCCAGCTTGCCGTAGGTGTTTTCGGTGACTTTCCAGTCGTGGTGGGTGGGAAGTTCCAGCTCCAGCATGCAGACCCCCTGGGCAAATTCCGGGGCAGGCGCCCCGACGCGCCAGTATAACAGACCCCGGCGGCGTAACAGACCTGGCGGGACTGGCCAAAGTCGTGGTGTAGACTCGAAGGAACGTGCGGTTCCGCACCTTCGCCATTCTGATGTTGCTCGGGCTGGGCGCGGTCGAGACCTGGCGGATCCTCACCCCAGCGCCCGCGCTCAACGATACCCCGCGTATCGTCGAGATTCCTGCGCACCTCGGGCTGCCGGAGATCGCCGCCCGCCTGTGGTACGACGGGGCCATCCGCAGCCCGGAAGCCTTCGTCGCGCTGAGCCTGGCCCACGGCACCTACCGCTCCCTGCGCGCCGGCGAGTACGAGGTGCCGGCGGGCGCGACGACCTCCGAGGTCTTGAAGCTGCTCGAGAGTGGCCACGTTCGCCGGCACCTCGTGCTGCTCCGTGAGGGCGACACCGTGGCCGAGTTGGGACGGGCGCTCGAGCGTGAGCGCATTCTTCCCTACGCCGACTTCGCACGCGTCGCCGGCGATCCGGTCTTCCTCCGTGTGCATTCCATCGAGGGGTCGAGCGTGGAAGGTTATCTCTTCCCCGACACCTATCAGCTCGTCCGGGGCATGACCGCCGAGCAGATCGTCGGGCGGATGGTGCAGCGCATGGAGCAGAAGCTCACGCCCGAGATGCGCGCCCGGGCGAGCGAGCGTGGCCTGACCGTGCACGCCCTGCTCACGCTGGCGTCGATCGTGGAGCGCGAGGCCGTGGCGCCGGAGGAGCGCCGCCTCATCGCGGCCGTCTTCGACAACCGTCTGCGGCGCGGGATGCCGCTCCAGGCCGACCCGACCGTGCAGTACGCGGTCGGGAAGGACCGGCGGACGTTGACCCGCGCCGACCTGGCCGTCAATCACCCCTACAACACCTACCAGCGGTCAGGGCTGCCGCCCGGGCCGATCGCCAATCCCGGGCTCGGCTCGATCAACGCCGTCCTCGATCCGGCGCCGGTGAAGTACCTCTACTTCGTGAAAAAGGACGACCAGCACCACCAGTTCTCGATGACGATCGAGGAGCACAACACCGCCGTCGCCCGCTACCGCCTCGCCCGCACCCGGTGACCATGCTATAACTCCCGGCCTATGGGGCGCTCCACCGTCCTCACGGCCGGGCCGGTCGACTTCGCGGACCGTCTCGAGGCGCCCCTGCTGCACCGCGCGCTCCGTCCCCCGGTCGCCCAGATGCTGCACCGCTGGTTCGGGCTGACCATCGATGGCGTCGAGCACCTCCCCACGCGGGGCCCATTCATCATCGCGGCGAACCACCACAACTACCTCGATGGCGTCGTCCTGAGTGTCGCCATCCCGGCGCCGATCTCGTTTCTCGTCATGCCACGCGTGTGGCGCGCGACGCCGCTCCATCCCCTGTTCCACCGTCACCTGGGCTCCATCCCGATCAACCTGGAGCGACCGGACGTGGGTGCGCTGCGGCGAGCCCTCGAGGCACTGGCCTTCGGGCGTGTCGTCGGGATCTTTCCCGAGGGACCGTTCAGCACGCGCGGCCGCCTGGAGCCGGGCCTGCCCGGCGTCGCGCTCCTGGCGTTGCGGTCGGGCGTGCCGGTCGTACCGGCCGGGATCCTCGGCACCTATGAAGCACTGGTCCAGCGCCGTTTCTACATCCCGCGCCTGCACCCGCTGCGCGTGCGCTTCGGCCCCCCGCGTTGCTTCACGAATGGAGTCGCCGGCACGGTGCGCGAGGCGCGGCAGAGTGTGACCGCGCGCGTCATGGCGGACATCGCCGCCCTGCTGTCTTGAGCCTCGACGCCGGCAAGCCCTGGGCGGGCCGGTTCACCGAGCGCACCGATCCGACGGCCGAGCGCTTCACCGCGTCCCTCGCGTTCGACCGCCGTCTCGCCCTCCACGACATCACGGGAAGCGTGGCGTGGGCCCGCGCCCTTAGCCGGGCCGGTCTGCTCACCGCCGAGGAGCGGGACGCGATCGTGAAGGGGCTCGACGCCGTGCGGGGCGAGATCGAATCGGGCACGTTTCCGTTCCGGACCGAGCTCGAGGACATCCACATGAACGTGGAGCGGCGTCTGATCGAGGTGGCGGGCGCGGCCGCCGCCAAGCTCCACAC
>MNEG01000078.1:1578-8176 GCA_001917585.1 Candidatus Rokubacteria bacterium 13_1_40CM_68_15 | reverse complement strand
TGGCCGACCTCGGCGAGCGCCTCGTCGTCTTCACCTCGCGGCCCGATCTCGTCACGGCGCCCAACGTCGGCGTGCTGTCGGCGCCGGCCCTGACCCGGCCCGAGCGGGGCGCGTTCGGTCACGTCGCGCGCCTCCTGTGGACCCAGTCCGGGCTGCGCCTGCGTGTGCGGGCAGCGCGGCCGTCACTGCTCTTGAACCTCATGCCCGAGGGCCTGCTCCGACCCGCGGTCCCCCAGATCACGACCGTCCTCGATCTGCTGCCGCTGCTCTACCCCGAGGAGTATCCGCGCCAGCAGTACTACTTCCGTCACTACGTCCCCGCCGTGCTCCGGCATTCGCGGAAGATCATCGTGATCTCCGACAGCACCCGCCGGGACGTCCTGCGGTTCTACCCCGGCGTGGCACCCGAGCAGATCCACGTCGTCCTGTGCGGCTACGACCGTGAGCGGTTCTGCGCGGGAGGACGGCCCGCGCCCACGCGCCGTTCCGCCTGGTGATGCGCGGGTGGGGCCACGCCCGTCACGTCGCCGAGCTGCGCGCAGCCATCGACGCCCGGGGCCTCGCACCGTTCGTCGACTGGCAGCCCTATGCCGCGGCCGGCACGCTGCCCGCCCTCTATCGAGGCGCGCGCGTGCTGCTGCTGCCCTCGCTCTACGAGGGCTTCGGGCTGACCGCGCTGGAGGCGATGGCGTGTGGCACCCCGGTGGTGACGACGAACACGTCGTCACTGCCGGAGGTCGTCGGCGACGCGGCGCTTCTCGTCGATCCCCGCGACACCGACGCGCTGGCCGACGCGCTCGTGCGCGTGATGACCGACGACACGCTGGCCAAGGCGCTGGGGGCGCGCGGTCTGGCCCGCGCGCCGGCCTTCTCGTGGGAGCGAACGGCGCGGGCGGTGCAGGAAGCGATCACGTCGACGCTCGGCGGCTCGCGCTTATAATTTGCGGGATGGGCGAACGACAACCGCTTCGTCGGTTCGGCGAGGGAGACGTTCGGGGTTTGCTAAGTCTGGGGGGCACGTGGCGCAGCCACCGCTTCGGTTGCTGCATTCTGACGCTATCCTGAGCAAAGTGAAGCTTGACCAGTTCCGTCGACTATCGACGGCTGAGCTTATTGAGTCACTGCGGCCGGGTACGCCGGGCGCACTGAAGGCGAGGCCAGACGGCACTGTGCTCGACGGGCACCACCGAATCGTGGTATTGCGCGAACGGGATGTTAGCGTGGACGCCCTTCCGCGAGAGGTGCTGTCTCAAGAGCTAAAGGACTAAGGGAGATGGGAGCGAAAGTTTTCTGGATCACTGGACCGTGGCGAGGACGACTTGGCATTGTCCCGCGGCCTCGTGGCGCAGAGTGGCTCGATGATGAGACGCGCGGTTGGCGTGAGGCTGGTATCGACGTTGTCGTTTCGCTTTTGGAGCCCGCAGAAGAAGCGGAGTTCGCCCTTGCCGGCGAGTCAGCCTCTTCTGCGGCCAGCGGGCTCCAATTTCGCTCCTTTCCGATCCCGGATCGCAGTGTTCCGAACTCTCGCGAGACTGTGGCCCAGTTGGCAGATCAAATCGTCAATGCGCTGGACGCGGGCAAGAACGTCGCGCTCCACTGCCGCCAGGGCATAGGCCGATCGGCGCTGATCGCGGCAGCTGCTCTCATCTCAGCCGGTCAGGATGCGGAGGCTGCAATCAAGACGATTCGGCGATCACGGGGACTCGAAGTCCCGGAAACACGCGCACAACGGAAGTGGATCTCGGATTTCTCTTCATGGCTTGTTGACAAACGTGGCCACGAACCCGGCCATGCAGCTGACGGCGCACCGCGCCACAGGTGATCCGCGAACAATGGGCAGCGGCGTGCGCGTCGCCCTGGTCCACGACTGGCTCACCGGCATGCGGGGCGGCGAGCGCTGCCTCGAGGTCTTCGCCGAGGTGTTCCCCGAGGCCGATCTCTTCACGCTGCTGCACGTCCCCGGCAGCGTGACGCCCGTCATCGAGCGCCGTCGGATCACGACGTCGTTCATCCAGCGCGTGCCCGCGGCGGCCACCCGCTATCGCCAGTACCTGCCGCTGTTCCCGGCCGCCATCGCGCGCTTCGACCTCCGCGGTTACGACCTCGTGCTGTCGTCGAGCCACTGCGTGGCCAAGGGCGTGCGCGTTCCACCCGGCGCGCTCCACGTCTGCTACTGCTACACGCCGATGCGCTACGTCTGGGATCTCTACGATGATTACTTCGGCCCGCGGTCCGGCAGCGGCCCGCTCACGCGCGCGGTCATGCCGGGCGTGGCTGCCGCGCTCCGGCGGTGGGACCGGCGCACCAGCGCCGGCGTGCACCACTTCGTTGCGATCTCGGACTACGTGGCCGCGCGCATCCGCCGCTGCTACGACCGTGAGGCGGACGTCTTCCATCCACCCGTGGATGTCGCGCGCTTCGATCTCGCCGACGAGAGCCCGGGCGACTTCTACCTGGTCGTCTCGGCGCTAGCGCCCTACAAGCGCATCGACCTCGCGATCGCCGCCGCCGGCCGGCTGGGGCGGCGACTGCTCGTCGTCGGCTCCGGCCCCGAGGAGCGGCGCCTGCGCGCGCTCGCCGGCCCCGGCGTGGAGTTCCTCGGCTGGCGGAGCGACGCCGACGTGGCGTCGCTCTATCGCCGCTGCCGCGCCGTGCTCTTCCCCGGCGTGGAGGATTTCGGCATCGTGCCGCTCGAAGCGATGGCCGCCGGCCGACCGGTGATCGCCCTTGCCGCCGGTGGCGCGCTGGAGACAGTCGTGGACCTCTCACGTGAGGACGAGGCGCCGACCGGTGTCCTCTTCGAGGATCAGACGGCCGAGGCGCTCGCCGAGGCGATGCTCAAGCTCGAGGCGGCGGCTGGCCGCTTCTCGCCGAAGGCGCTGCGCGCGCGCGCCGAGGCGTTCGACCGGCCGCGGTTCAAGGAGCGGATGGCCGCGTATCTCGAGGCACGGCTGGCCGCGCGCGAGCGATGCTGAAGGCGCACTCGCGGCTGTTCGAGCATCTCACGCTCGCCATGGACCTCGTGCTCATCGGCGCGTGCTGGTTGGCGGCGTATGGCCTGCGCTTCTACGTCGTGGGGCCGGCGCTGGTGACGCCGGCCGTGCCGCCGCTGGGAGACTATCTGCTCCAGCTCATCCCCATCGTCGTGGTCTGGGGCTTCGCGTTCCACTGGTTCGACCTCTACCGGCCCCGGCGGCTCGGCTCGCACCTGGCCGAGTGGGTGGACGTGGCCAAGGCCTCCACGCTGGGCGCGCTCGTGCTGGTGGCCATCATGGCCTTCGTCTTCAAGGGCCACGAGTACTCGCGCGTGGTCATCCTCTACTTCTGGGCGCTGTCGATCGTCGCGGTGAGCCTCTGGCGCGCGACGTTTCGTGAGATCCTGCGCGCGGCCCGCCGTGCCGGTCACAACGTGCGTCGCGCCGTCATCGTCGGTGGCGGAAGTCCGGCGGCGGGAATCGTGGCGGCGGTCCGCGGCCGACCCGACACGGGGGTGCGCATCGTGGGCCTCGTCGGCGACAAGAGCGACGAGGGGCCGGCGATGGCGACGTGGCTCGGACGCTTCGAGGACCTGCGCTCCGTCCTCGATCGCCACGAGATCGATCTCATCTTCGTCGCGCTGACCCACGCCGAGTACGGGCGGCTGGCGGCGGTGCTGGCCGACATCGGGGACGATCCGGTCGATATCCACCTCGTGCCCGACGTCCACGGCCTCACCTCGCTGCGCGGGGGTGTGGAGGAGTTCGAGGGCGTGCCGCTCATCCACCTGCGCGAGTCTCCGCTCCAGGGCTGGAACCTCGTGCTCAAGCGCGCGACGGACGTTGCCCTCGGCGCCACCGCGCTGCTGGTCGCCGCGCCGGTGATCCTCGCGATCGCGCTGGCCATCCGGCTCACGTCACGAGGCCCGGTGCTGCTGCGCCAGGAGCGGATGGGCCTGGACGGTCGCGCCTTCACGATGCTCAAGTTCAGGACGATGCGTACCGACGCCGAGACCGAAAGCGGTCCGGTGTGGACGCAGGCAGGCGATCCGCGACGGACCGCGCTCGGCGCCCGGCTCCGGCGCTTCAGCCTCGACGAGCTTCCCCAGCTCGTGAACGTTCTGCGGGGCGAGATGAGCCTGGTCGGCCCGCGCCCGGAGCGGCCCGTGTTCGTGGAGGAGTTTCGGCGCAAGCTGCCCGGGTACATGCTCCGCCACAAGGTCAAGGCCGGCATGACCGGGTGGGCCCAGATCAACGGGTGGCGGGGCAACACCTCGCTCGAGAAGCGCCTCGAGTACGACCTCTACTACATCGAGCGCTGGTCGCTCGCCTTCGACTTGAAAATCCTCCTGCAGACCTTCTGGCGCGGATTTTCGACGAACGCCTACTAGTGGTGCGGCCGCTCGTCGGCCCGCAACGCCCGCTAGTGGCCGGCGACCGGTTGCGCGCGATCCTCCTGGGCGCATTCGCCGTCGGACTCGCGTTTTCCATCACGCTCGCCGAGACGGCGCTCGCGGCGCTCGCGCTCCGACTCGCCTGGGGCGTCGTCGCGGGGCGCGCTCGGCTCGATGGCTGGCCGCTCGCGCGGCCGTTCGCGGCCTGGATCGTCGTCTCGCTGGCCGCAGCCGGGCTGTCCGCCGATCCGCTCCAGAGCCTGTTCGTGGCGGCCAAGGGCGTGCTGTTGATCGTCACGTTTTACGTGATGCTCGACGCGCTCCCGGACGCCGTGGCCGCCGACCGCTTCATGAGTGGTCTGCTCGTCCTCATGGCCATCGTCGCCCTGCTCGGTGTCATCCAGGTTGCGGTCTGCCCGGGGCCGGGGGCCTCCGTCTCGGCGCTCGGCCCGCTGGGACGGAAGTGCCACCGGGCGCGCGGCTTCTACAGCATCTACATGACGCTGGCCGGCGTGCTGAGCCTGACGTTGCTGGCCACCGCGCCGCGGCTGCTGCCGGCGGCGAGCGCGAGGCCGGGCTGGTGGCGGATCACGGCCTGGCTCGTCGCCGGTGCGGGCTTTGCACTCACGTACGTCCGTGGCGCGTGGATCGGTTTTCTCGCGGGAGTCGCGACGTTGCTCGCGCTCGTCCGCCGTGGGAGGGTCGTCATCGCGGCCGGCGTGCTGCTCCTCGCGGTGGTGGTCCTGCTCGCGCCCGGCGTCCGGCACCGCGCCGAGAGCATCGTCGACCCGAGCGATCCGACCGCCCGCGAGCGGCTATTGATGTGGCGGAGTGGCCTGGCCATCGCGCGGGATCATCTGCTGCTGGGCGTGGGCCCGGGCGGGGTCAAGCGCGAGTATCCGCGCTACGCCTCGCCGGAGGCGCTGCAGCAGCGTCGCGGCCACCTGCACGACACGCCGCTCCAGATCCTCGTCGAGCGCGGCGTGGTCGGGCTCTGCGCGTGGCTGGCGATCTTCGTTTTCTTCTTCGCGCGGGCCGCCGCGATCCTGCGCCGTCTCCCGCCCGAGGCCCAGCGCGAACGCGCGTTGGTTGCGGGGAGCATCGCCGCGCTCGCCGGCTTTCTCGTCGGCGGCCTGACCGAATACAACTTCGGTGACTCCGAGGTTGTGATGGTGGCCTACGTCGTGATGGCGGTGCCCTTCGTAGTCGCGCGCGCAGCCGACCAGCGTTGACTGCGCTCGCTGCCCTTACGTTCTACCTGGTGTTGTCATTGTTATTCTTTGGGCTCCCGATTTTGCGTGACCCTACTCGGCTATATATCGGCACCCCCCAGGACCCTGGTGCTCTCATGTGGTTTTTGTCGTGGTGGCCTCATGCGATCGCGCGGGGTCTCAATCCGTTCCTCACGGATCTCGTGTGGGCCCCCACCGGCGTCAACCTGGCCTGGACCACATCAATGCCGGGGCTAAGCCTCGTGGCGGCACCACTCACTCGAACCGCTGGTCCAGTTCTGGCCTACAACGCGCTTGCGTTATTAGCACCGGCGTTGGCGGCCTGGACGGGCTTTTTGTTGTGCCGACGCCTGACGAACACATCCGTTCCCTCGTTAATAGGCGGTTACGTATTCGGTTTCTCAACGTACGTGATCGGCCAGCTGAGCGGCCACGTTCATCTCGCCTTCGTTGCGCTCGTACCGGTCGCCGTGCATCTCGTGCTTCGTCGGCTCGACAACGATCTGTCGCCTGGTGCCTTCGTTGCAGCGTTGAGTACGGTCCTCACGGTTCAGTTCACGATATCGAACGAGATCTTCGCCACACTCGCACTCGTCGGGGCGACCGTATGGGGCGCAGCCGTTGTGTCGATTCCGGGTGCCGGACGGCGGTTGATGACGACAGGAGCGCTTGTTCTCGCTGCTTTCTCGGTTGCAGCGGGAGTACTGTCCCCCTACCTCTATTGGATGTTCACTCACGGTACACCAAAGAATCCGATCCAAGACCCGCGCGTCCATTCGGCGGATCTTATCAATCTCCTCGTGCCGACGCCGCTGACTCTCATCGGAGGGGACCAGTTCCGCTTCGTCAGCGAGCACTTCGGAGGTAACTTCGGCGAGTCCACAGCCTACATTGGTCTTGGTCTGACGGCAGTGGTTCTGGCCTACACACACGAGGAGTGGCGGCGGCCGCGGGGGAAATTGCTGTTGATCGGCCTTGGCGTGACGGTCGTGGCGTC
>MNEG01000078.1:0-1524 GCA_001917585.1 Candidatus Rokubacteria bacterium 13_1_40CM_68_15 | reverse complement strand
GTGTTTCTGATCGTCGCTTTGATTTGTGCGTTTTCGCTGAGCAAAGAACACAGTCCACGACGTTGGCTGTTCGTCCTCATTGCAGTTGTTCTCCTACTGCCGAACGTAGCATCGTCATGGTGGAGATCAGAGATCAGTGTGCCGCCATTCTTCCGCGGAGGCCTCTATCGTCAGTACCTGCAGCCAAATGAGCGCGTGCTCCAGATCCCAATTGATAATCGGGCGGACGGGATGCTGTGGCACGTCACAGCGGGAATGTCCTACCGAATGGTCGGTGGCTACCTCGGCGTTGTGCCGCCCGACTTCATTCGGTGGCCTGTCGTTCCCGCCTTGTTCGCACCGCGAGCACTCCTCGACGCCGGACGTCAGTTCAAGACTTTTCTGGACGCGCACAGCGTAACGACGATCGTCGTGGAGGAGACAGCCGGCGAACCATGGGTGTCTTTGGTCGCGACATTAAAGCTAACGCCTCTGCGAATTGGCGGAATTGCCCTTTACCGAATCCGTCACGAAAGTACCAAATCAGACGAACACGGCAGCGAACGGTACCGTGAAGAACGGGCGAAAGCCGCGCAAGTCGCGATGCTCATTTCTGCGGCCCGCGAGTACGTCGCCCGGGGCCTCCAGACAGTGGACTTGACGCCGCGCCGCGCTCAAGGATTAGGGTTAATTCCCCCCGAGTGGGGTGGCTATCGTGCCGACGCGGAGAATCGCCGCGCCAACCGGCACGTTCGGACCGCCAACGGACTTTGGCTGGAAGGCCGCGTCGACGGGACGGTCGCGATAGGTGTTCTCGGAACGCCCGATGAGCTCCGATCAATCATCAATACCTATCGACCATGGGCACGGGAAAGCCAGTTTGAAGGAGTTGTCCTCCTCATCTTCGAACGGGATGATCTCGATGCTGCCGCACGTCAACCGTGGTGACGCCTCGCGACAGCGTACAATGCGACTCGTGCGTTCGCGTTTTAGGATCGGGCCCGCCTCGCTGCTCGCCGCTCTGTTGCTGGTCGGCGCTGCGGCCGGGGCTGAGCCGGTCGCTCCGGCGGAGCCCGATGCCGCCGGCCCCGTGCGGGACCTCATCGAGACGACCCGCGACTATCGTCAGGCTCTCGAGCGCGTCCTCGGCTTCCACGTCAAGGACGTGGACCGCGCGTCGACGCTGGTCGACCAGCGTCGTGAGCTGTACGCGCGGGGCATCGTGTCCCGCCGGGAACTGGAGGCTGCCGAGCGCGCCCTCGACGACGCCCGCGCGAAGCTCGCCGAGACGCAACAGCAGATCGCCCAGGCCGATCACGCGCTCGCCGAAGCGCTGGTCGCAGCAACACCGCCATCGGTGCCGCCGTCGCCCGGTTCGCCACCGTCGGCCGAGCCGGGCATCGCAACCGTCGTCGTCCGTTTTCGTGGAGCCGCGACCTGGTCGCTGGCCGATACCCCCCGCCTCGATCGCTTCTTTCGCGAGCGCTTCGGCCGGCCTCTTCCGGTGAGCGCGTACGGACAGACTCCCGTGCACGACCGCCTGCG
>MNEG01000129.1 GCA_001917585.1 Candidatus Rokubacteria bacterium 13_1_40CM_68_15 | reverse complement strand
GTATGGGGATCTTTGACATCCGGGTCCGGCATCTTGTACTCGGTGACCACGCCCGTCTTCGGGTCGAGCTTGCCGATCAGCGCTCCGGTGTTTCCGGTGTACCAGATGTTGCCGTCCTTGTCCTCGTCCAGACCATGAGGTCCGGAGTGAGGCGTCTTGAGCGAATACTCCCTGATTTTGCCGGTCTTCGGATCGACCCGGCCCAGCACATTGTTCATCTGGCCTGTGTACCAGAGCGCTCCCTCCCTCGTCGCCAACGGATCGTGCGGCCGCGACCCGGGCGTGGGCACGTCCCACTCTTTCATCGAGACTCTGGCCGGCCCCGGGATCACCACCCCGACGGGCTTCGCTTTTTCCGGGAAGTTCTTGGTCAAGTACGCCGTCATCGTCTCGAGTTGGTCCGGTGGAATTGCCACGCCGTGATTGATCATCATCCGCATGACGGTGCGCCATCCCTGGGGCGTGTATCCGCCACCGAGGCGTGCGTGGAAGGGGTGGCAACTGTTGCACTGAGCGGCGACCAGTTCTTTGCCCGGGCCGTCGGGCAACTCCTGGCCCCAGGCGGTCAACGCGGAGAACAGCAGAGCGGTTGTGATCAAGGACAGACGTAATTTCGTGGACATTGTTCCCCCCATCGTCAGCACGTCACGACCGTAGTCGGTGAAGACGTCTCGTCGGCGCGGCGATTGGCGCCGAGGGTAGCGCCAAAGGCGGCGTCCGGGCAAGGTGCTACAGTAGCGGCCGTCGTGACCGCCATCCGCCCCGTCGCGCTCGCCGGCTTGCTGCTCGCGGGCTGTACGGTTGCGCCCACGGCGCCGCCGATCATCGTGCCCAACGTCGGCGGGATGTGGGCGGGCACGTGGGGCGGCACGCCGGTCACGCTCCTGATCACCGACCAGCGCGACGACGCGCCCTCGGGGGCCGGCGTCTACGTCGGGTCCTGGCTCCTGCTCGGCGGGCAGACGCCGGGCTTGAGCGGTGTGATGAGCTACACCACGCGCGGCGATCACGTGTCGGTGAACGTCCACGGCCGGTTCGCGACGCTGGCCGGCCGCCTCGCCCTCATCGTCGATTCCGCGGCGCCCGACGGCGCTCAGCAGCTGCTGTTGACCTCCATCGAGCCCGACCAGATGGTCGGATCCGGAACGTCGAAGTTCAGCTGGGGCCCGCAAGGCCCCGTCGAGCTGAAGCGCCCACCAGCCACCCGCTGAGAGGAGGCACCGACCATGCTGCGACGCCCGATCGTCTTGCCCGCCCTCACCATCATGCTGCTCGTGCTCGCCAAGTTGCTCGCCGGCTGCGCGTCCAATTCAGTGTTCCCGGGAGGGGGGACGGACCCGTCGGCGGCGACCTCGGAGTCGTCAGCGCCGCGCGTCGAAGTCGATCCGTTCTGGCCGAAACCCTTGCCCAACAACTGGCTGATGGGGCAAGCGGCCGGAGTCGCGACCGATCGGCGCGATCACGTCTGGGTGATCCAGCGGCCGAAGTCGCTGACCGAGGACGAGCGCGGCGCCACGCTGAACCCGCCGCGGTCGCGCTGCTGCGCGCCGGCGCCGCCCGTGCTCGAGTTCGACGCCGACGGCGTCCTGCTCCAGTCGTGGGGCGGGCCCGGAACGGGGTACTCCTGGCCCGACAACGAGCACGGCATCTTCGTCGACGGGAAGGACAACGTGTGGATCGCTGGCAACGGCCCCAAGGACGGCCAGATCTTGAAGTTCACCCGTGACGGCAAGTTCCTCATGAAGATCGGCGAGCCCGGTGTCATCGGTGACGACGCCGACCCGCGGCACCTCAATCGCCCGGCCAACATGGTGCTCGATCCGGCGACCAACGAGCTCTTCGTCGCCGACGGCTACGGCAACCACCGCGTGATCGTCTTCGACGCCGACACCGGCGCCTACAAACGTCACTGGGGCGCCAACGGCCGGCCGCCCGGCGACACCAGCGTCAAGGCCTTCGGCAACCCCGTGCACTGCGTGAGGCTCTCGCGCGACGGCCTGCTCTACGTGTGCGATCGGAAGAACAACCGCATCCAGGTCTTCCGCAAGGACGGCACGTTCGTCAAGGAGTTCATCGTCGCGCCGGAGACGCGCGGCAACGGATCCACGTGGGACGTGGATCTCTCCCCCGACGGGAAGCAGACGTACCTCTACAACGCCGACGGTGAGAACAACCACGTCTGGATGCTCGGGCGCGAGAGCGGCCGCATCCTCGGAACGTTCGGACGTAACGGCCGCGGGCCCGGGCAGTTCCACTGGATCCACAACCTCGCGGTGGACAGCAAGGGCAACATCTACACCACCGAGGTCGATACGGGGAAGCGCGCACAGAAATTCATCGTGCGCTGACGCGAACTTCCGCGCGCGTCACGTTTGGCACCTCGCGTGCAGCGCCTCCGAACGCTCTGGAGGTGACGCATGAAGAGAGTCGTCAGGATTGCGTTGGCGTTGATCGTCGGCGGGGCGTTGCTGGCCGCCTGTGCTCGTCTGTCGAACGGGACGAGCCCCGCCGACGCCTCCGGACCATCCGCGTCGCCAGCGACCGGGCCGCCGTACGATCAACCCGACCAGTTCGGTCGCGGCCACGAGTTTCCCCGGCCAGGCAGCGCCGCCGGCGCCAGCGGCATCTGATGAGGGACGGCGGGGGCCGCGCTGGTGCGGCCCCCGTTCACACCGCGCTCGGTTGAAGAGCCTCGTGCCCGCGCGTATAGTCGCGCCACTCCTCGACGGTACGACTCAGGAGGCGCTTCACATCTAGGCGGTGAGCCATGCCACGATTGCCCGAAGGCCTCGACCCGTCGATCACGACGCGGCAGATCACGTTCGAAGCCGACGTGACGTCGGTGACACCGTTCCTCAAGCTGGCCACCGTCAGCCGCGAAGGCGCCAGCCCCCAGAGCTTCGCCTGCGATGAGGGCCCGAGTCTCGGAGGCCTCGGCTCCGCTCCCACGCCTCTCATGTACTTCAGCGCCGCCCTCGCCTTCTGACTCATGACCCAGGTGTCCCGGTACGGGCACATGCTCAAGGTGAACGTGACGCGGATGACGATGCACGTGACGGCGAGGTTCCGCGTGAACGGCTCGGTGCTGAACGACACGATCGAGGGCGAGATGCTCGGCGCGGAGACGCGGCTGGAGCTGGAGTCACAGGATTCCCCAGAGCGCGTGGCCAGGGTGGTCCGTAACGCCGAGCGTGGTTGCTTCGTCATGCAGGCCCTGCTACGCCCCGTGGCCGTCACGGCCCACACCGTTCTCAACGGTCGTCCGATTGCTGGACAAGAATCGAGCTGAGCCAGACGGACATGATCGGCGCGCCGGATCTGCCTCGGGTCGGTATCTTCGTTGCGGCGGCTCTCCTGCTGCTCGTGACGCCCGGCCCCGCGGTCCTCTACATCGTCACGCGGAGCGTCGATCAGGGCCGGCGGGTTGGCCTGATCTGCCTGGGTGTTCGCCGGATCCTCGACCATCCTGCGACACTCGTGACCGGACCGCGCGCCGAGCGAGCGTGGCGGCGCGCCTTCCTCGACCGCGTCGTCGTGAACGTCCTCAACCCGAAGACCGCCCTCTTCTTCCTGGCGTTCCTGCCGCAATTCGTCGACGTGTCGCGCAGCGGTGTGGGCATGCAGGTCCTCGCCCTCGGCGCGCTCTTCGTGACGCTCGGGCTGATCACCGACGGATGCTACGTCCTGACAGCGGGAACGATCGCGCGCTGGCTGCGCGGCCACGCGCGCATCCAGGCGCGCGGGCGCTGGATCTCGGGCGGGATGTACGTCGGGCTCGGCCTGGCCACCGCGCTGTCGAGCGGCCATCGAAAGTAGCGACGCTCGATGACCACGTCGGCGACGGTGACGCCGGCGGCGAGTCGGCGGCTCAGGCGTGTCGGCGGGATCGAATGGCTGACACGAGCGCCACGGCCAGATCGATCACCAGCGCGGTCCCCAGCGTGACGGCGGCGATCGCGAACAGCGCGGCGTAGCTGCCGGTGTGCGCGTACAGGAAGGAAAACCCGTAGCCGGCTCCGGCCTGCCCGAGCGCGAACGCCACGGTCGTGACGCTCCAGGCCGCCGCCTGCCGGTGAGGGTCACCAGGAATCAGCTCGTGGACGCGACCGAGCACGAGCGGCACGATCCCGGGAACAAGCGCCCCGATGACAGCACTGGATACGAAGAGCGCCATCGGGCCCGCCGTCACGACGAGGGTGGCCACCGCTGCGGTCTGAACGAGCAGCGCCAGCCGCACGGCGCGCGCGAACCCGATGCGGTCGGCGAGCTGACCGGCCAGCACGGGGCCGATCATGGCGCCGAGGCCGAACACCACCCAGTAGCTGGCACCGACGGCGAGGCCCCGGCCGAGGCCGCGCGCGACGAAGTCGACGAGGAACACCATGTGCGGCACGAGGCCCGCCGCATCGAGGCCATACTCGACATACAGCGCACCCAGCGCCAAGCCCGGGCGGTGGTCGACACGGACGCTCGAGAGCGCAGGGCCGGTGGGCTGCTCGGGCCATCCACCCCACGCCAGCACGGTCAACGCCAGGGCCACCACACCGAGGCCACACCACGTCTCGACCAGACCCATTCTCAGCAGTAACGGCACCAGCGTGCCCGAGGCGGCGATGCCGAGCCCGACGCCGGTGAAGATCACGCCGCCGGCCAGGCCCCGGCGGGATGGCGGAACGTGAGGCATCACCGTCGGCGCAGCGAGCGCCATCAGCGTCCCGCCGGAGACTCCCGCCGCGAAGCGCCAGACGAAATACCAGACGAACGAGCGCGGCGTCGCGCAGGCAAAAAAAGCCGTGGTGGCCAGCACCATCATCGCCCGCAGCACGGTGGCCGCGCGTATGCGCGCCGCGATCGGGCGGGCCAGAAGGGCGCCCGCAAGATATCCGGCAAGGTTGGCGGCGCCGAGATAAGCCGCCCGTCCTGGTGGAAACCACTCCGCGGCGATCAGCGCCGGAATGAGTGGCGTGTAGGCGAACCGCGCGAGGCCAATCCCGACCAGGCTGCTGCACAGCCCGGACAGCGTCACGCGCACGGGGTTCGTGTCAGCTCCGTCTCTCGAGAACGCAACCCGTGGCGGTGCCCACGACCACGCGCCTCAGTGCATGACGGAGCCGCCCGCCACGTTGATCGCCTGACCCGTGATGTACTCCGCGCCATCGCCCACGAGAAACGCGATGACTTCGGCGACGTCGGACGGGAGCGCGATGCGCCCGAGCGGGACGGCGGCCGATTGCTCCTTGATGCGCGCGGCCCGCAGCGCGGGATCGAAGCTGCCATCGGGCCGGCGGCCGAGATGGTCGAGGCGCTCGGTGTCGGCGGCGCCCGGACACACGGCGTTGACGGTGATGCCGGCCGGCGCGAGCTCCTGGGCCAGCGCCTGGGTGAAGCCGATCACGCCGAACTTCGACGCGCAGTAGGCCGCGCGGCGCGCCCCACCCACCTTGCCCCACTGCGACGAGATGTTGACGATGCGCCCGCGCACCCCGCGTTCCAACATCGTCTTGGCCACGGCCCGCGAGCAGAGAAAGGTCCCCTTCAGATTGATCCCGACGACGAGGTCCCAGGC
Source organism: Candidatus Rokubacteria bacterium 13_1_40CM_68_15 (assembly GCA_001917585.1). Classification (GTDB taxonomy): domain Bacteria; phylum Methylomirabilota; class Methylomirabilia; order Rokubacteriales; family CSP1-6; genus 40CM-68-15. The sequence goes on along the minus strand of MNEG01000129.1, from coordinate 8,728 downwards.
CTCTTCCGACAGCTCCACGACGACCGCACGGTCCGGACCGGCGGGAGCGCCGGCGTTGTTCACGAGGATATCGATGCGCCCGAACGTCTCCAGGGCGCGCGCCACCACGGTATCGATCTGAGGTGCGGAGCGGACATCGGCCAGCGCCGTGAGTGCGCGGCCTCCGTGCTTGCGAACCTCGTCGGCCACCGCTTCGAGGCCGCCCCAGCGGCCCGTGGTCTTCCCGGGAATCGCGCGCACGCCGGTTGGCTCGACATCGCTCAGGATGAGATCGGCGCCCTCGCTGGCCAGCCGCCCCGCGATCGCTCGCCCGAAGCCGTGCTCGCCACCACTGCCCGTGACCATCGCGACCTTGCCGGTGAGTCGTCCCATGGCCGGCACTTGTACCACGGACGGCGAGCGCTCGTCAGGAGCCGGCGGCGCGGCGCGAAGGGCGTGACCGGGCGCGAGCGATCGGGCGGCTCACCGCCTTGGCGGCGGTGCCTTCGGTCACGGGATCGGCGCCCACGGCTTGCGCGAGCTGGCGCTCGCTCGCGCCGGCCGCGCGTGCGATGGCCGCCATCGTGCGCCCCGACACGACCGAGCGCGGATTGGCCACGGTGATGTCGTCCGTGGAGACGTGCTCGTCCTTGTGCTTGATGAGCAGCCACTGGCGCTCTCCACGCGTGCGAACGAGCGTCCACGACCCGGCCAGCTTCTTGCCGAGCAGCACGAACTTGAGCTCGCCCTTGGCGAGCTGGCGATCCAAGTCGGCGTCGTCGCCGAGCTTGTCGCCGGCCACCGGCGCCCACACACCCCGGTCCCAGATCATCACGGTGCCGCCGCCGTATTCCCCCTCGGGAATCACGCCCTCGAACTGGTTGTAGTCGAGCGGGTGCGGCTCGGTCGCCATGGCCAGTCGCTTGACGGCCGGATCGGGCGACGGCCCCTTCGGCACGGCCCACGACAGCATCACGCCGCGATGCTCCAGGCGAAAATCGTAGTGGAGATGGCTGGCGCGGTGCTTCTGGATGACGAACTCGCGCGGGTGACCGGGCGCGCGCTCGGTTGCCCGCCCGGGCGGCTCGGGCGTCACGGCGAAGTGGCGCTTGCGGTTGTACTCGGCGAGCCGGCCGTAACGGCTGAGGTCGGGCAGCTCGGTCTTCGCCTCCCGGCGCGCACGCTTGGCCATGAGCGGGGCCTCCTTGCGCCTCCATCGTCGCACACTCGGTTGTTGCCACTGGCGCGAGCTCATCGCGATGACCGTGCGCAACTCTTTCTGGCTATCCGGCCCCGGAACCCGTAGTCTCAGCGCCATGCGTGCGCTCCCCGTCGCCGCGCTGACCATCATCGCCAGCCTCGCCGTCCCCGGCGTCGACGCGCGACCCGATTGGAAGGGACCGCTCGAGCGTGCCGGCATCCGCTTCATCTCGGCGCGGCAGCTGCACGCGCTCATCGCGCGCGGCGAGCGCCTCGTCCTCGTCGACGCCCGCGACGAGGTTCACTACCGCCGCGGACGCATTCCGGGCGCGGTGTCGATCCCGGCCGAGGACCGGCCTCTCGCCTTCGTGGACATCGCACGGCCGAAGCGCCTGCTCCATCCCGACCGTCTGCCCGCCGACCGCGAGACGCTGGTGGTCTTCTACTGTGGGGGGCCGAACTGAGCGCAGAGCCCGGACGCCGCGGTGGCGGCGTATCATCTCGGCTTTCGGCGGATCCTGATCATGCACGGCGGCGACAAGGAGTGGCACGCGGAGGGCTTCAGCTTCCACCATGACTGACGCCACCGACGAGTACCTGCGGCTCGATCAGGCGGGGCGGGTCGCGTGGATCACCGTCAATCGTCCCGAGGCGCGCAATGCCATGACCTTCGAGATGTACGAGCGCCTCCACGATCTCTGTGAGCGCCTCGATGGAGATCCGGGGGTGCGCGTGCTGGTGCTGCGCGGCGCCGGCGACAAGGCGTTCGTCAGCGGCACCGACATCCGGCAGTTCCTCGAGTTCAAGACGCGTGAGGACGCGTTGAGCTACGAGGCACGCATCACTCGCGTGCTCGAGCGTATCAACGCCATGACCAAGCCCACCATCGCCATGGTCCAGGGCGACGCCGTCGGCGGCGGGCTGTTCATGTCGCTCGCCTGCGACCTCCGCCTCGCCGCCAGCCACGCCCGCTTCGGCGCGCCGGTGGCGCGGACGCTGGGCAACTGCACGGCGCCCCTCGCGTTCACGCTCTTCGCCAACACCGTCGGCCCCGTCCGCGCCCGCAATATTCTCCTCACGGCACGGCTGGTGGAGGCCAGCGAGGCCCGGGCCATCGGGCTCGTCGACGAGGTGCATCCGGGCGATCAGCTCGAAGCGAAGGTCCGCGAGCTGGCCGAGCGTCTCACCGAGCTGGCGCCGCTGACGCTGGCCGCCGTGAAGGAGGCCACGCGGCGAGTCACGCGCGCCGGTGCCCTCCGCGACGCCGAGGACATCATCCTGTCGTGCTACCTGAGCGAGGACTTCAAGGAGGGCGTGCGCGCCTTCCTCGACAAGCGTCCGGCCAACTGGCAGGGTCGCTGAGCGGACATCGTAGCGGCGCACGCCGCCAAGCCGTGCTAGTGTCCCGCCACCAATCTCCCGGTAGGAGGGACCATGCGATACATCATGATCGTCGTCGCTCTGGCCGCCACCCTCGGCTCGACCGCCCTCGTCGCTGACGCTCAGTCCTGGCGGCCGCCCACCGACGGCCAGCGCTGTCCGTCCAAGTGGGGCCCGAACGATGAGCGCGGATCGGGCAACCACATGAAGCCGGAGAGCGTGCTCCGGGCGACCCAGCTCATCAAGACGGGCGAGGTCATCGAGCTGGGTTACGTGTTGTCCGGCTCGATCCCCGTGTTCGGCACACGTCGCTTCGACGTCCACACCAAGCGGACGTTCATGAACCAGTTCTCGAATCGCCGCGGCAGCAACGAGGAGCTGGTCGTCTCGGAGATCGGCCAGGTCGGCACGCAGCTCGACGGCTTCGTCCACCAGACGATCGAGGACAAGATCTACAACTGCGCGAAGCTCGACGACATCTCGACCCGCACGGGCTTCACGAAGTTCGGCATCGACAAGGTCGGCATGCTCATGACGCGCGGCGTGCTGATCGACGTGGCCGGACTCAAGGGCGTCGATATGCTCCCCGACACGTACGAGATCACCGTCGAGGACCTCGAGCGGGCGCTCCAGCGCCAGAACATGAAGCTGCAGCCCGGCGACGCCGTCATCATCCACACCGGCTGGGGCAAGCTGTGGATGAAGGACAACGCGCGCTACGTCAAGTCGTGCCCCGGCATCGGCGTGAAGGCGGCGGAGTGGCTGGCCAAGCAGGACCCGATGCTGATCGGTTCCGACAACTGGCCCGTCGAGGTCGCCCCCAATCCCGATCCTCAGATCTCGCTGCCCGTTCACCAGATCCTGCTCGTCGTCAACGGCATCCACATCCTGGAGAACCTCAAGCTCGACGACCTGGTGGCCAAGCGCGTGAACGAGTTCGCCTTCGTCATGCAACCCTTGAAGATCCAGGGAGGCTCAGGATCGAGCGTGGCCCCGGTCGCGATCCGCTGACGTTCATCGACGGGGGCGGCCGGGCCGCCCCCGTCCTCCTGAGGAGGCCGATATGCAGTGCATGATGATCGGCGCCGCTCTCGCAATCACGCTCGCCTTCGCCAGCACCCTCGCCGACGCCCAGACGTGGCGCCCGCCAACCGACGAGCAGCGCTGTCCCTCGAAGTGGGGCGCCGGCGACCAGCGTGGATCGGGCAACCACGCCAAGCCGGAGAATGTCCTGCGGGCCGCCCGGCTGATTCGCACGGGAGAAGTGATCGAGCTCGGCCAGGTGCTGTCCGCCGACATGCCGATCTCGAGCACGCGCCAGTTCAACATGCACGTCAAGCGCACCTTCATGAACCCGCAATCGAACCGCCGCGGCAGCAACGAAGAGCTCGTCACCTCGGAGATCGGGCAGGTCGGCACGCAGTTCGACGGCTTCGCTCACCAGACGATCGGCAACAGCCTCTACAACTGCTTCAAGCAGGACGACATCACGACCCGGACCGGCTTCACCCGGCTCGGCATCGAGAATGTCGGCGCGCTCGTCACCCGCGGCGTGCTCATCGACGTGGCCGGGCTCAAGGGCGTGGAGATGTTGCCCGACACTTATGAGATCACCGCCACCGATCTGCAGCGGGCGCTTCAGCGTCAGAGCCTGAGCCTGCAGCCGGGCGACGCCGTCATCATCCACACCGGGTGGGGCAAGCTCTGGGGCAAGGACAACGCGCGTTACATGAAGAGCTGCCCGGGGATCGGCGTCGGGGCCGCCGAGTGGCTGGCCCGCCAGGACCCGATGCTGGTCGGCGCCGACAACGTGCCGGTCGAGGTGTCGCCCAATCCCGATCCGCAGATCTCGGCGCCTGTCCACCAGATCTTCCTGGTCGTCAACGGCATCCACATCCTCGAGAACCTCAAGCTGGACGAGCTGGCCGCCAAGCGGGTGAACGAGTTCGCGTTCGTGATGCAACCGCTGAAGCTCAAGGGCGCCACCGGCTCGACCGTGGCGCCGATCGCCGTTCGCTAGCCTTCTTTGAGCGTCTGCATCGCGCGCTCGGCGAGCGCGGTGTCGACGAGGTCCTGATAGCGGTGGCGGCGCTGGATGAAGCCGCCGCCGAGGAGGATGTCGACCAGGTATTCGTAGCCCGGCCGGCGCAGCAGCGGGTCGCGAGCCCACGTCCCCTGGGCGAGATAACGCCCGACCGCGCGCTCGCAGATCGGGCGCGGGATGTCGGCGAACGCGGGAGCGATCGCCTCGGCCACGGCCTTGGCGTCGTGGGTCGCGATCCAGCGCTGGGTCCGATAGACGGCGCGCGTGAAGGCGACGATCAGCTCGGGCTCGTGGCGTAGCCGATCGGGCATCGTCATGTACGACGAGAACGGCACCGGCCCGGTGGCGTCGCCCATCGACACCGCGAGATGGAACCCCTCGTCGAGCAGCATCTCCGCGGTCGGCTGGCCCACCTCGATGAAATCGCCGCGACCGGCACGAAAGGCGGTGACGGCGTCGGCCGGTGCCAGATCGCGGACGAAGGTCACGCGGGCCGTATTCACGCCCTCGCGGCGGAGCACCGTCCGCATGGACTGATACGGCGTGGGCGCCCCCGTGAAGGAGATCACCGTGCGCCCGACGATCTCCGGCCACGCGAACCTCGCGCGGGACTGCCGGCCGATCAGGAAGAAGCCGTTGCGGCTGTTGACCTCGGCGAAGTGAGGCAGGAGACGCCCGCCGCGGTCGGCGAGGTCGAGACTGCGCATCAGCCCGCCCAGGCTGATCTGGGCGCTGCCGTCGATGAGCGCGCGGGTCGTGCTCGTGCTGCCGGCGCCCGTCCGGGTGGTGACGTCGAGGCCCTCGGCCGTGAAGTGACCGAGATGGAGCGCGACGTAGTGCGGTGCGTAGAAAACCGAATGAAAGGGCTCCATCACGGTGATCCGCATGGGGCCCGAGTATAGCAGCAGGCGGCGAGGCGGCCGGGCGCGCCGTTCGAGTACCATCGGCCCGATGCTGACCATCCGCCGGGCGCGCCGAAGCGATACCGCGACGATATTCGCGCTGATCCGTGGCCTCGCCGCCTACGAGCGTCTGACCCACGAGGTGAAGGCCAGCGTGGCGCGCCTTCGCCAGCACGGCTTCGGGCGCCGGCGCTATTTCGAGGCGCTGATCTGTCAGCGCGATCGACGGCCCATCGGTTTCGCGCTCTACTTCTTCACGTACTCGACCTTCGCGGGGCGGCCGTCGCTCTATCTCGAGGATCTCTTCGTCGTGCCCGAGGAGCGTGGTCAGGGCGCTGGCCACGCGCTCCTCCGCGCACTGGCCCGGATCGCGGTCGAGCGCGGATGCGGGCGCATGGAATGGGCGGTGCTGCACTGGAACCGGCCGGCGATCCGCTTCTACGAGCGGCTCGGCGCTCGGCTGCGCCGCGACTGGCTGCTCACGCGTCTCGGCGCACCGGCCATACGGCGCCTGAGCGCGCAGAACGGATCGCGGCGAGGGTCTCGATCAAAGGGGGGAACGGCGGCACGCTGAGAACATCGCGGCTGGGCCGCAGATCGTGTGACCTGCGGCCCAGCCTTCCACTTCTCGCTAACGTCGCCCTCGTTCTACTTGCACGAGTGCCCGCCGCCGGTGGCGGGGAGGTCCGGACCGTTCGGAACCGTTAGCGATGGATGGTCGAACGGAGCTTCTTCCCTCTCGACCCGACAATCGGTCAGCCCATTCATCAGGAAATCGACGAGCGCGGCCTTCTCCTCGGATTTGAAGTTGCGCTCCTGAATCCGCTTGGCCAGCTCGGGGTTGGCAAAATCACCGCCACGGCTGTAGAAGTCGACCACGTCGGCCAGCGTCGCTTTGCCACCGTTGTGGAAGTACGGTGCCGAGAATTTCACGTTACGCAGAGCCGGCGTCTTGAAGGCGCCGCTGTCCATGGGCGAGCCGCTCTCGGAGAACGCGACACCGCCCTGACCCAGAGCTCCCCGGCCGAGATCTTCGGCCGTCGGACGCACGCCGATGTTGTGGAACCCTTGATCGCCGCCGTCCTCGTTGACGAGGCCGTTCCGGGCGGCGAAGCTCGCAGACGCGTCGGTCAACTCGGCGCCCGCATGGCACTTGCTGCAATGGCCCTTGCCGGTGAAGATGTTGAGTCCCTTCTGCTGGCTGCTCGTCATCGCTTTGCGGTCCCCGGCCAGGTAACGGTCCAGAGGCGTTCGGTCCGGGATCAGGGTCGACTCGTAGGCCTGGGCCGCCTGACCAAAGATCCGCGAGAATTTCGCCTCCGCGGTATCCGCCATCGCCTGACCGAAGGCGGCAGCGATGAGCTCGCGGTACCCGCACGGATGGTCACCACACTTCAATCCCTTGCCGGGCCAGTTCGACAGCCCGCCGAGAGCGCTGTCCTGAGGATGGACGAACTGGTGCTGAAGCGCCGGGCGCGCCATCATCTTCCGCGCAAGGCTATTCGTTCCATTACCGTTGAACACTCTGGCCCCCGTCGGGGCGCAGGACATCTCGGGGTTCCTGTTCACAGGACCGACGGCCTGGGACGCCAGGGCGGCGTTCTGGACCGCCGTGAGCGCTGCATTGGTAGCCGGGATCACGCCGCCGGGCGTCGCGGTCTGGTTCCCGGTCTGTCCGAACGGATTGACGCCGTTGAAGATCTGATTCCCGCGGCCGTCCCAGAACACCTGGCGGAAGAAGGCCAGGCCATTGGTGGTCGTCGGCGCATTGCGCGTGGTCGTCCGCCGGTTGGCGAAGAACGGCGCAGCCGTGAGGCCGCCTGGGCCGCAGATATCGGCCGCGTTGTGAGGATCGGGATCGATGCTAACGAAGACCAGGCCGGTCAGGCCCTGCGAGGTAACGCGATCGTCGTTGACGATGTTCGAGGGATGGAACTGTTGACCAGCCGCGGTTACGCCGCCGCTGTCGAAGATCCCATCGGGACCCGGGTTGAGCGTGTTCAACGTGCGATTGTCGGCGCCCTGATGGAAGTGACACGTACCGCACGACGTCTGGCCGTCGCCGCCGACCTGCACGTCCCAGAAGAGCGCCTTGCCCAGGCGAACCGCCGCCGCCTGGTCGACGATGTCGCCACCGATCGGAGTGGGGACAGGAACGTTCGAGAGCGGGCCGATATCGCTACTGTCACCAATTGCGACATGAGCGTCCGTTGACAGCAGCAGCCCCGCCGCGAAGATCGCGGTGACCAGAGCGGAGCTCGCGAAAGGATGCTTGCGAAACCAAGACAATTTGTTGCCCGTGTCCATGGAGGGACACCTCCGTGCCCGTAGGTGTTGGTGGTTCATAGCAACCCGAGCGCAACCCGAGCACGGCGGAACACTGGCAGAGGAGCGAGGCCCGAGACCAACTCGAAACCACTGCCGAACGGGCGATGGCCGAGCATTTCCCGGGCCACGCATGGATACGACAATGAAGTCGACAGCTTCAACCGCGCATCCAGACGGCGTCCAGGTGCGACAGGAAGGTTTTTCGACCTGAACGGCCGGTATTCTTACCTACCGCCGAATCAGGACGAGCGTTCCGATCGCGATCAGCGCTGTCGCGCAGATAGCCGGTAGAACACGGGGGGCGTGGGCCGCCAGAACGCCACTGAGGAACGGCCCGATGAAGATCCCGCCGTCGACACCGACGCGGTAGACGGCCGTCCGCCAGCCGATCTGCCCCGCCGGCGTCTCACGCCGGAGCAAGCCGAGCGGCAACGGCCAGCCCGCCATCCCAACGCCATAGAGAACGCACCCAGCGACGACGAGTGGGAAGCCGCCGAGCGCGACGAGGACCGTCCCGATCCCGTAGGCGATCAGGATGGGACCGAGCACGCGGCCGACACCGCAGCGGTCGACGAGCACGCCGAACGGGAGCAGACACACGACGTCGGTGGCCTGGACGATCATCAGGAGTCCGGCGATGCCGTGGCGGTCGAGCTCGAATTCGCGGTGGCCGCGGAGCGGGATCACGAACTGCTCGAGCGTGGAATAGGTCAGCGCGGCGACGATGCCGGCGGCGAAGGCCAGGAGCACGCCTGCGGTCATGGACGCGGAGTCTGCGCGACCACTTTCTGCGCGCGCGAAGAGCGGACGGGTGCCGGCGCCCTGGTCGCGTGGAAGCGCGGTCAGCACGCGAGGCAGAACGGCGAAGGTCAGCAGCTGTGGCGAGCACGCGACC
>MNEG01000124.1 GCA_001917585.1 Candidatus Rokubacteria bacterium 13_1_40CM_68_15 | reverse complement strand
CAGATGATCGCGCTCGGCGCGACCATCATCAATTACTCGTCGGACGCGGCGGTGCTCCGAGGGAGCTACGCATCGACCGTCGACGAGATCCGCCGCTCGGTCCCGGCGAGCCGTTAGAGGCGCAGGTCCTCGGGGAGAACGCCATGTACGATCTCTTGCTCAAAGGTGGCAACGTCGTCGATCCGTCCACCGGGCTCGCCGGCACCAGCGACGTCGCCGTTCAGGGCGGCGCGATCGCCCGCATCGCACCGAACATCGGGAGCGCCGAGGCGACCCGGACGATCGACGCGACCGGTAAGATCGTCGCGCCCGGCTTGATCGACGTCCACGCCCACGTCTTCGATGGCATCAACCGGACCGGCGTCCACCCCGATCTCGCCGGAGTGTACGCGGGCGTCACCACCATCGTGGATGCGGGCAGCTCCGGGTCGGCGACCTTCGGAGGGTTCCCCCGCCACGTCATCCCGAACTGCCAGACCGAGGTCATTCCGTTCCTGCACATCTGCCAGACCGGGCTGGCGACGATGCCCGACATCATCGCCGAAAGCAGTATCAACCTGGACGACACGCTACGCGTCGCCGACCAGTACAAGGGGTTGATCTGCGGCATCAAGGCCCGCATGGTCTCGCCCGCGCTCGAGATCATGGGCATGAAGATGCCGCAGCTCGCGAAGCGCGCCGCGCGCGAGAGCGGCATCAAGCTGATGGTGCACATCGGCGACACCGAGAAGCGCTACGACCCGACGGTGATCCGCTCGCTCCTGCCCCTCCTGGAGCCTGGCGACATCCTCACCCACTACTTCACGGCCAACCCGGGCGGCGTGCTCGACGGCAACGGCAAGCTGGTGCCCGAGGCCTACGATGCCGCGAGCCGCGGCGTCTGGTTCGACACGGCCCATGGCCGGATGAACTTCAGCTTCGACGTCGGGCGCCGCATCATCGATCAGGGCCTGCTCCCGCACTGCATCAGCACCGACCTGACCGTTCCCGGCCGGCTCAACACCGTGCACAGCATGACGGAGATGATGACGCGCTTCCTCGGTCTCGGCTTCACGCTCCCGCAAGTGGTCACCATGTGCACGGCGAACCCGGCCAAGGCCATCGGCGCCGGGCATCGTCTGGGAAGCCTGGCCGTCGGGCGGCAGGCCGACATCTCGGTGCTCGAGCTGCGCGACGGCGACTGGATGGTGTACGACGTCCTCGGCGCGGGCCTGCGCGTCACGAAGGCGGTCGTTCCGTTCCTGACGGTGAAGCGCGGCCGCGTGTTCATGCCCGACTGGGGACCGCGGCCCTGGGGCTGGGAGCCCGACCGCGTCCTGCCCGCGGCTGCGCCGATCCGGGGTGGTTGTTGCTGATGATGACGGCCGACGAGGCGATCTGCGTGGACGGGCCCGGCGCCGGACGGGCGTGAATCCGGTGGGACTCGTCAGCTTCGACATCGACGGGACGCTCGACATCGGCGATCCGCCCGGCATCGTTCCCGTCGCGCTGGTCAAGCAGGCCAAGCGGCTCGGCTATCTCATCGGGAGCTGCTCGGATCGACCGATCGGCTACCAGAAGAACATGTGGCAACAGCTCGGGATCGCTCCCGACTTCGCGGTGCTGAAGCATCGCCTCGCCGAGATCAAGGCCCGCTTCGCCGCGTCCGCCTACTATCACATCGGCGACACGGACGTCGACGACCACTACGCGACCGTGGCCGGCTTTCGCTTTCTCAGGGCGGAGGCCGCCGCGCACCGCGCGTGGAGCGCCGAGCTGTTCGCCGAATAGCGGAGGAATGGAATGGACGACCTGGCCGCATTGCGCGATCTCAACCGCGACTACATCACGTCGGTGCAGACCTCCGACGTCCGGCGCTTCGACGAGATCCTGGCCGACGACTTTCTGTGCAGCAATCCCGACGGATCGCTCGTCGATCGCGCCGGCTTCCTGAAGCAGACGGCGTTGCCGGTGAAGATCTCCGGCCTCCAGGCCCACGACGTCAATGTGCGCCTCATGGGAGACTTCGCGATCATCCACGCCCGCACCACGTATGTGGGACCGGATGGTCGCCCGGGCTCGGGTCGCTACACCGACGTGTGGGCGCGTCGCCAGGGCCACTGGGTTGCCGTCTCCGCTCACGTGACGCGCTGCTGAGCCGGCGATGAGCGCCGATCAGCGGACGCACGAGAAGATCTCCGCGCAGCTCTGCGGGCGCGCCGTGGAGCTGGGTGCCGGCCACGCGAAGGTCGTGCTCGACGCGAGCCAGGAGATGGCGGCCGACGGCCGCGGCCTGATCCACGGTGGATTCACCTTCGGGCTGGCCGACTACGCGGCGATGCTGGCCGTGAACGAGCCGACCGTGGTGCTGGCGAACGCGACGGCGAAGTTCCTCGCTCCCGTCGTGGTGGGGGATCGACTCGAGGCCGAGGCCACTGTGGAGCAGACGGACGGCAAGAAGCGCTCGGTCAAGGTGACGGTGCGGCGCGCCGGCGCCCCGGTGATGGAGGGCGAGTTCCTCGCCGTCGTCCCCGACGGTCACATCCTGGACGTCGCTAGATCACGCCCTCGCGCTTGAGCTTCGCCAGATCCGCCTCGCCGAGCCCCAGCGCCTTGCCGTAGACCTCGGCGTTGTGCTCGCCGAGGAGCGGCGCCCGGACCAGCTCGGTCGGCGAGTCGGACAGGCGCACCGGGTTGCCCGGCATCGGAAACTTGCCGCGCGTCGGATGCTCCAGCTCGACGATGAATCCGCGCTGCCGCAGGTGCTCGTCGGCGAGGACCTCGTTCGAGTCGAGGACAGCGCCGCACGGCACGCCGGCGCCGGCCAGGATCTTCATCGCCTCGTGCTTCGTGTGCTTCTCCGTCCACGCCTCGATCATCGCGTCGATCTCGTCGATGAACTGCACGCGATCGCGCCGGTCGGCGTAGCGCGGATCGTCGCCCAGCTCGGGCCGGCCGCAGATCTCGGTCAGCGTCTTCCACATCTCGACCGTCGCGCAGTGGACGAAGACGTAGTCGTTCGGTCCGAACGGGCGGCAGCGATAGATGTTCGACGGCGACGCGGCCATCGAGCGATTGCCCAGGCGCGGAGACGGCTTGCCGCTCTGATAGCTCTCGCGCAGGTGGATGCGGAGCAGGTTCACGACGGAATCCTGCTGGGCGACCTCGAGCCGCTGGCCGCGGCCGGTCGTGTGGCGTTGGACGATCGCGGCCAGGATCCCGATCGCAGTGTGGAGCCCCGCGCCGGTGTCCGCCAATCCGCCGATGGCCTTGGTGGGTGGGCCGTCGGGCGAGCCGGTCATGCTCATGGCGCCGGCCATCGCCTGCGCGATCCACTCGAAGCTCTTGTACTCGGCGTAAGGCCCCGTGCTCCCGAAGCCCTTCACCGACGCCACGATCAATCGGGGATTGAGGCTCGAGAGCGTCTCCCAACCGAGGCCGAGTCGGTCCATGGCACCGGGCCCGAGGTTCTCCACCACCACATCGGCGGTCTTCGCCATGTCGCGAAACATCGCGCGCCCGCGATCCGATTTCAGATTGAGCGTGACGCCCTTCTTGTTCGAGTTCAACAGCAGGAAGAACCAGGCGTCCTCGCCGCGCTTGTCGGAGAGCGCCGTGCGCCCCTGCTCACCCGACGGCGGCTCGATCTTGATGACGTCGGCGCCGAGCCACCCCAGCATCTGGGTGGCGCTTGGGCCCGCCTCGTACTGGGTCAAATCGAGGACGCGGATCCCCTCGAGAGCTTTCGCCATCAGGTCCTCCGGCAGCCGCGGAGCGCCACGGCTTTGCCGGGGCGCGTAGCGCGTGGGGCTTGAGGGGCGCGTCTCGCGCTCCCCATCTCGTTCACATCGGGGCCATGTCGGGGCCCCCCATTTCGTCTCCACCCGTTATCGCGGAGCGCCCCGGGTTTCCCGGGGAGCTCCGAGCGCTGGGGGGCTCGGGGCCATGTCGGGGCCCCATTTCGTCTCCACCCGTTATCGCGGAGCGCCCCGGGTTTCCCGGGGAGCTCCGAGCGCTGGGGGGTGTGGGGGGCCATCTCGGGGCCCCCCACGTTCACGTCGTGTACGCCGAGAAGCGGACCGTCTGCGCCCGCGCCTTGTCGTCGGTGATCACGTTCACCACGGCCGGCTTGCCCGACGCGTACGCGCGCTCGAGCGCGGGCCGGATCTCGTGCGGCTTCTCGACGAACTCGCCGTGCGCGCCGAGCTCCATGGCCATGCGGTCGTAGCGGGTGTGGCCGAGCCGGCGGCCGGGCTTGGGCAGCGGCATCGCCCACGGCGTATCCGCGGTCCAGCCGCCGTTGTTCGAGATCACGACGACGACGGGAATGCGATGCCGGACGGCGGTGTCGATCTCCATGGCGTTGATGCCGAACGAGCCATCACCGTGGAGGACGAGCACCTGTGTGTCGGGCTTGGCCACCTTGGCCCCCACGCCGAACGGGGTGCCGACGCCCATGCAGCCGAACGCGCCCGAGTTGAGACGGTGGCCGGGAACGAAGGTGGGGATCGACTGCCGCCCGTAATTCAGGATCTCCTGACCGTCCACGACCAGGATCGCGTCGCGCTTCAGGAAGTCGCGCACCTCCTTGCAGAGCCGGAGCGGATGGATCGGCGCGTTGTCCGACGACATCGCCTTCTCCTGCTCGGCGTTCTTCTCGGCGTCGAGCACGCGCAGCTTCCCGACCCACGCCGCGTAGCGGTTCGGATCGATGCGGCCCCGGGCGGCCTCGGTGAGCTGTTCGAGGACGGCCCGCGCGTCGCCGACGATCGGCACGTCGACGTCTCGGTTCCACCCGAGCTGCGTCGGGTTGATGTCCACGTGGATGACCTTCAGGTCCTTGGCGAAGCGGGGCGCCCGCCCGTACTGGATCACCCAGTTGAAGCGGGTACCGACGGTGAGCAGCACGTCGGCCTCGGTGAACGCGGTGCTGCGCGCGTTCAGGAACGCCAGGCGATGGTCTTCCGGCACCGTGCCGCGCGAGATCGGCGTCGTGTAGAAGGGGATACCTGACGCCTCCACGAAGGCCTGGAAGGCGGCCGAGGCGTCCGACCACCAGACGCCGCTGCCGCCCAGGATCACCGGGCGCTCGGCGCGCGCGAGCAGGGCGATCGCCTCCTGCACGGCGCCCTGGTCGCCGCGGGGACGCGGCAGCGTCTTCCACGCCGGCGGGAAGACCACCTTCTCCTCGTCGACTTTTTCGCCGAGGATGTCGCCGGGCAGGTCGAGGTACACCGGGCCGGGACGTCCTGTCGTGGCCTGACGGAACGCGGTGGCCACAATCTCGGGAATGCGGCGGGCGTCGTAGATGCGGTCCGCCCACTTGGTGACCGGCTTGAACACCGCGACCTGATCGATCTCCTGGAAAGCTTCCATCCCGAGGTACACGCGCGGGCTCGCGCCGCCGATGGCGACGAGCGGGGCGGCGTCGGTGAAGGCGTTGGCCACACCCGTCAAGAGATTCGTCGCGCCCGGTCCGGAGCAGCCCATCGCGACGCCGGGCCGGCGCATCACGCGCCCCCAGGCGTGCGCGGCCAGCGCGGCGGCCTGCTCGTGGCGCGTATCGACGGCCCGGATACCGAGCTTGATGCAGGTGGCTTCGGTCTCCAGCATCGGGCCACCCATGACGTAGAACATCGTGTCGACGCCTTGCGATCTGAGTGCCTGCGCGAGCAGCTCCGATCCGATCACCGTGCCCATGGCGGGTCTCCTTGTGTGGCCCTGCGTGGCCAAACTCTAGCACCGATCGGGCACTCGAGGTGGGCTCGGTCCGGAGTATCATCCCCGCAGCCTGAGCTTTGCGGGGGTCGCCATGCTCACCAACCAGCAGACCGTGACCGAGGCCCGGAAGCTTCACAACCGCCTCAGCCATCCCATCATCGACGCCGACGGACACTGGCTCGAGTACAACCCGCTGATGCGCGAGGAGTTCCGGCGCATCGGGGGCGACGCGGCCGTCGAGGCGCTGGCCATCGCCAGCGACCGCATCCCGAGCTCGCTGCGGCTCTCGGTGGCCGAACGACGCCGACGCCGGATCGGCCAGGAGGCCTTCTGGTCGTCGCCGAGCGAGAACGTGCTCGACCGGGCGACGGCCATGCTGCCGCGCCTGATGTACGAGCGCCTCGATGACCTCGGCATCGACTTCGCCGTGGTCTACCCCACGGCCGGGCTCTCGTACCACCGGATGCAGGACACGCGGCTGCGGCGCGCGATCTGTCGCGCCTACAACGTGTTCACGGCCGAGCAGTTCCGCGACCTGTCGGACCGCATCATCCCGGCCGCGATCATCCCGATGTACACGCCGGACGAGGCGATCGAAGAGATCGAGTTCGCCGTCCGGCAGCTCGGCTACAAGGTCATCATGGTCGGTGGCCTGATGCGCCGCCCGGTGCCGGCGCTCGCGGAGGAGCGTCCCGACGTCGGCAACCTCGTCGAGTGGTACGACGTGATCGGAATCGACAGCGAGCACGACTACGATCCGGTGTGGGGGAAGTGTCGCGAGCTGCGCATCGCGCCGAGCTTCCACAACGGTGCGCGCTCGATCCTGCTCCGGAACTCCCCGTCGAACTTCTGCTTCAACCACATCGGCCACTTCGCCTCGGCCGGCCACGCCGTCTGCAAGGCGTTGTTCTTCGGCGGCGTGACCCGCCGATTCCCGGACCTGAACTTCGCCTTCCTCGAGGGCGGGGTGGGGTGGGCGTGCATGCTGTACGCCGATCTCGTCGGGCACTGGGAGAAACGCAACGGGCAGGCGATCCAGTCGACCAAGCCGACCGCGCTCGATCGCGCCAAGCTGCTCGAGCTCGCCCGCAAGTACGGCCGCGACGAGCTCGTCGAGCCGCTCGCGCGCGGCGAGGGCCTCGAGGCCGACCCGGGCCTCACCGGCGGGGTGGAGGACGTCGACGACTACTTCCGCTGTCGGATCCAGGCCAAGGCCGACATCCGTGACCTCTTCGTCCCGCGCTTCTACTTCGGGTGCGAGGCCGACGATCCGATCAACGCGTGGGCGTTCAACCGCGGCGCCAACCCGATGGGCGCGCGGCTCAACGCGCTCTTCAGCTCCGACATCGGCCACTTCGACGTCCCCGACATGGCCCAGGTCGTGCCCGAGGCCTACGAGCTCGTGGAGCACGGGCTGATCACCGACGACGATTTCCGGGACTTCATGTTCACGAACGCCGTGCGCTTCTGGGGCGAGGTGAACCCGGACTTCTTCAAGGGCACGGTGGTCGAGAAGGCGGCGGCGGGCGTCCTCGGGAACGGCCGATGATGGTCCGTGGGATTCGCCGCCGGGACTTCGTCGGCGGCGTCGCGAGCGCGATCGTGGCCGGCGGCTGCGCGGCGCTGGCGCCGCCGAGCGCCGCGCCGCAAGGCGAGGGAGCCGCAATGTTCGTCTACGTCGGCTGCTACACCACCAGGCAACGCAACGCCCGCGGCGAGGGGATCAACGTCTACACGATGGACCGGGCCTCGGGGATCTGGATGCACGTCCAGCTCGTGAAGGATCTCGTCAACCCGTCGTGGCTGACCGTCGATCGCCAGCAGCGCTTCCTCTACGTGGCCCACGGCGACGGTGAGGTCGCCACCGCGTTCGCGATCGACAAGTCGACCGGGCAGCTCACGCGGCTGAATCAGCAAGCGACCGGCGGGAAGAACGGCGTGCGCAACGCCGTCGATCCGACCAACAAGTTCCTGGTCGTCGGCAATTACAGCTCCGGGACGGTGGCCGTGCTCCCCATCAATCCGGACGGGTCGCTCGCGCCGCTCACCGATCTGGCCTCGTTGACCGGCAACCCCGGGCCGCATCGGACCGAGCAGGCGAGCCCCCATCCTCACGACGTCCCGTTCGACCGTACCGGTCGCTTCATCGTGGTGCCCGACAAGGGCCTCGACAAGGTCTTCGTCTACCGGCTCGACGCCGGGCGCGGGAAGCTCGTGCCCAACGAGGCTCACTTCGCGACGTCGCGGCCGGGCGCGGGGCCACGCCACGTGGACTTCCATCCGAACAAGCCGTACGCGTACGTCATCAACGAGCTGGATTCGACGATCACGACGTACCGCTTCGATCCGACGTCCGGGGAGCTCCGGGCGCTCCAGGTCATCACCACGCTGCCCCCGAGCTTCACCGGGAACAACACCACGTCGGAGATCGCCGTCGCGCCGTCCGGTCGCTTCGTCTACGGGTCGAACCGCGGCCACGACAGCATCGCGATCTTCGCGGTCGACGCCGGGACGGGTGTGCTGACGCCCGTCGACTGGGAGCCGACGCAGGGCAAGACGCCGCGCTTCTTCGCCGTCGATCCGTCCGGAAGCTACCTCTACGCGGCGAACCAGGACAGCGACACGATCGTCTGCTTCCGCGTGGACCAGGGCAGCGGAAAGCTGCGCTCCACCGGCAACGTCGTGAAGACCGGCAGCCCGTCGACCATCGTGTTCGTCTAGGCGCTCCGATGCGCACGCAAGCCGACAAGGCTGCCGCATTCCGAGCGCTGCACGAGCGCCCCGGGGCGTTCATCATGCCGAACCCGTGGGACGCGGGGACGGCCAAGCTCCTCGCCTCGCTCGGCTTCGAGGCCCTGGCCACGACCAGCCTGGGCTTTGCCAACAGCCTGGGCCGCGTCGACGGAACGAACACGGTGAGCCGCGGCGAGGTGCTGGAGAACTGCCGGGCGATCGCGACCGCCACCGACCTTCCCGTCAACGCCGATCTGGAGAATTGCTACGCCGACGAGCCGCGCGCTGCCGCCGAGATGATCCGGCTGGCGGCGAACGCGGGTGTCGTGGGCGGCTCGATCGAGGATGCCACGGGAGATCCCGCGAAGCCGATCTACGACTTCCCGCTCGCGGTCGAACGGGTCCACGCCGCGGTCGAGGTGGCGCGGTCGCTTCCCGTTCCGTTCGTGCTGACGGCACGGGCCGAGAATCTCCTGCATGGCCGCCTCGATCTGGACGACACCATCAAGCGGCTGCAGGCCTTCGAGAAGGCCGGCGCCGACGTGCTCTACGCCCCGGGGGTGAAAGACCTGGCCACCATCCGCACCGTCACCGCGTCGGTGAAGAGACCGGTGAACGTCGTGATGAGCGCCGCCGATCCCGCGATCACGGCGACGCAGCTGGCCGACGCCGGCGTCAAGCGCATCAGCGTCGGCGGAGCGCTGTCGCGTCTCGCGCTCGCCGCGTTCCTCCAGGGCGCCCGCGAGATGAAGGACAAGGGGAGCTTCACCTGGGTGCGCGATACCGTTCCGAGCAAGGAGCTCAAGGCCGTGTTTCGATGACTCCCGGCCCGCGCTTCGGCCTCGGCAGCATCGTCAAGCATCGCGACTTCGGCCGCGGGCGCGTGGTGGCCTACGATGACGATCGCTACGTGATCGTCTTTCCGGGCGGCAATGCCAAGAGCGTGGCCTTCAGCTTCGAGGGCCTGCAGAGCGAGGGCGACCCCGGCGATCCGGAGCTCGATCGCATCGCGCTGGCCGTGCGTCACGTCCTCGGCGACCACGGCTGGCTCGACGTCGACCTCGAGCTCGGCAAGCGCTGGGTCGGCGGAACGCTCCGGCTCGTTCCCGGCCGCGACGACGCCCCGCCCAAGGACATTCCGATCGAGGTCTTCCTGAAGAAGCTCATCGGCATTCGCGACAAGCTCCGGGTGCTCGAGCAGAAGCTCAACGGCCACCCTTCGCTGTCCGGCGAGGAGAAACTCGAGCTGCAGGGGTACATCACGCGCTGCTACGGCAGCCTGACGACCTTCAACGTCCTCTTCGGCAACCGCGCGAGCTGGTTCGTGGGGCAGGGCGACCGGGAGGGTTAGGCCTCCTTCGTGCGCCGGCGCGCGCTCGTGGCCGGGGCCGGAAACTCGTTCGGATCGATCGGGATCTCGATGACGGCCGGCTTGCCACCGCCGAGCGCGGCGCGCACGACGTCGCCGATCTGGTCGGGGTGCTCGACGTAATACCCGTGGGCGCCGAAGAGCTCGGCGAGCCGGTCGAAGCGCGGGTTGCCGATGTCCGCCCCGACGTAGCGCTCCTCGTAGAAGTGCTTCTGGTAGGCCTTCTCCGAGCCCCACGCGTTGTTGTTCATGACCAGCGTGACGGCGTTGATCCCGTGCCGCACGGCGGTCTCCAGCTCCTGCACGTTCATCAGGAAGCCGCCGTCGCCGTGGATGGCGAGCACGGGCGCGTCCGGACGCGCGAGCTTGGCGCCGAGCGCCTCCGGAAACGCGAAGCCGAGGCTGCCGAGATCGAGCGGCGTCAGGAGCGTGCGCGGTCGCGAGAAGTGCAGGCGGTCGTAGCCGTAGGCGGGCGCGGCGCCGGCATCGAGCGTGACGATCGTGTCGGGCGGCAGCGCCGGGCGCAGCTCCGCGTACACGCGCTGCGGCTTCAGCGGCAACGAGGCGAGGCTCCGGTCGGCGGCCAGGCGCGCCTGGCGCTTGGCGCGCAGCTCGACGACCTCCGTGCGCCATTGCTCTCCCGTCCGCGCCATCCCGGCCCGGCCGAGCGCTGCGCGGAGCGCGGCCAGCGCGCCGCCGGCATCGGCCTGCATCGCGACGGCGACGGGATAGGTGCGGCCGAGGTCGCGGCTGTCGATGTCGATCTGGATGATGCGCGTCGCGGGCTGGATGTAACGGTCGTCGTAGAACGTCGTGAAGTTGCCGAGCCGCGAGCCGACGACGAGCAGGACGTCGGCACGGCGGCACGCCGCCGCCGCTTCCGGCGAGCCGGCGCGACCGAGAGGGCCCACGTAGAGGGGGTCGTCGTTGTCCACGGCGTCGTTGCGGCCGTAGGCGGTGATGGTCGGCAGACCAAAATCGACGCTGAGCTGCCGCACCAGATCGCTCGCGCCCGCCCACGTCACGCCGCCACCGACCAGCATCAGCGGCCGGCGCGCGTCGCGCAGCACGCTCACCGCCTCGGCGATCGCCTCCGCGCTCGGCGGCGGCGGGTGGAGCGGACGATAGCTGGCCGGCTCGCCGAGCTCTGCAGTCACGACCTGGTCGTTGAGCACGTCCCGCGGGATGTCGATGAACACGGGTCCTCGGCGCCCGGTCATCGCGGTGCGCAGCGCGAGCCGGAAGATCTCGGGAATGCGCCTGGGTGAGTCGATCCGGATCGACAGCTTGGTCACGGGCTCGAGCATTCCGACGAGATCGAGCTCCTGGAACGCATCCTTATTATAGTGTCCAGACGGCGGCCCCCCGGCGATGGCCACCACCGGCGAGTGGGCGACGTAGGCGGCGGCGATCCCCGTGATGAGATTCGTCGCGCCGGGTCCGGCCGTCACCAGGCACGCCGCGGGCAGCCCGGACACGCGCGCAAGGCCGTCGGCCATGAAGGCGGCGCCCTGCTCGTGACGCACGTTGATGTACTCGACGCTCTTGTCGTCGTACAGCACGTCGAGGACGTCGAGGAAGGTCGAGCCCACGATTCCAAAAACGTGGCGCACCTGCTCGACCTTCAGCAGCTCGATGACGGCTTGGCCCGCGGTCATGTCGCGCACGATTCACCCTCCCGGCCCGACGGCGCCCTTAGTATAGAGTGCCGGGATGGACCCGCGTCGGTCGCCCGAGGGCTGGCAGCGCAACGTCTGGGCGCTGACGCTCTGCGTGTTCATCGCCTTCGTGGGCTTCCAGTTCTTCAACCCGTTCCTCCCGCTCTATGTCCGCGAGTTGGGCGTGACGGATCCCGCCCGGATCGCGCTGTGGTCCGGCCTGCTGGCGGCCGTCACGCCGGCCATCTCGGGAATGCTGGCCCCGCTGTTCGGCCGCCTGGCCGATCGCTTCGGACGGAAGCTGATGCTCATCCGATCGCTCGCCGGATTCACCGTGATCATCGCGGTCATGGGCCTGGTGACGTCCGTCGAGCAGCTCCTCGTCACGCGCATCTTGCAGGGACTGTTCGCTGGCTTCTCGCCGATGGCCATGGCCGTGGCCAGCGTCTCGGCTCCACGCGAGAAGGTGTCGCTGGCGATCGCGCGTGTGCAGGGCGCCCAGCTCATCAGCGTGGCGGTCGGGCCGGCGATCGGCGGCCTCGTCGCCTCCCATCTCGGGACGCGGGTGGCCTTCTTCATCACCGCTGCCATGTGCGCGCTCGCGCTGGTCGCCCTGATCGTGCTGTTCCAGGAGAGCCGGCCGCGACCGGCGGGCGAGGACCGCGCCGAGGATCGGCCGACGCCCCTGCGCGAGTTCCTCCGCTACCGGCACTTCGTGCCGGTCATGCTGCTGCTGGTGATCGCGCAGTTCATCGATCGCGGCCTGGCGCTGACGATCCCGCTTCACGTCGCGCACCTGCCCGGCATCGAGGCGAGCGCGGCGACGTCCGGCATCATCATTTCGGTGGCCGCTGCCGGCGCTGCCCTCTCCTCCACCGTCGTCGCCCGGCTGTCCCTGGTCCTGCCGATCGGGCGGCTCCTCTTCGTGCAGTTTTTCATCGGCGGTGCGCTGTGTGGCGCCATGGCGCTCGCCACGAACGCGAGCGGGCTCCTCGTCTTGCGCACGATGGTGGCGCTCTGCCTGGGCGGCGCGCTGACGCTCGCATACACGCTGGGCGGTATGATCGTGCCCGCCGAGACGCGCGGCGCGGCCTTCGGCTGGCTCGCGATGGGCGTGCAGTTTGGGACGGCGGCGAGCCCGCTGCTGAGCGGGGCCCTGGCCGCGGTCAGCCTGGCGAACGCCTATTTAATGGATGCGGGCCTGGCCGCGATCGCCACGGTGGTGCTCGCGTTCGGCGCGCCCGATCTGCTGCGACGGCGCGAGCCGCGGCAGACGTGAGCACATGGTACCTTGCGCTCCGTTGAGGGAGGGGTGCGGCCGATGGCGATCACGGTGACCCGGCTGGGGCCGAGCTTCGCCGCTCGGATCGGCGGCGTCGACATCACCCGGCCGCTGTTCGACGCCACCTGGGCGGAGATCCGCGCCGCCTTCGAGGCGCATTCGGTGCTGGTCTTCCACGGCCAGTCGTTGGACGACGACGCCCAGATCGCGTTCAGCCGGCGCTTCGGCGCGCTCGAAGTGACCCGCAGCATCAACCCGGCGGCGGGAACGCCGTTCGCGCGCCAGTCGAACCTCGACATGAAGACCGGTGAGGTCATCCCGTCCGACGACCGCCGGATGATCTACCAGCTCGCCAACATGCTCTGGCACAGCGACAGCTCGTTCAAGGCGGTGCCTTCGCTCTGCTCGCTGCTGTCCGCCCGGATCGTCCCGCCGGAGGGCGGCGCCACCGAGTTCGCCAGCGGCCGAGCGGCCTACCCGTCGCTGCCCGAGGACGTCAAGCGACGCGTCGAGACGGCCGTCGCCGTCCACGACTTCTCGTGGTCGCGCGACCAGATCCGGCCTGGATTCTTCACGGAGAAGGAACGGGCCGAGTTCCCGCCCGTGCGCCATCCGGTGGTCCGCACGAATCCCGTGAACGGCAAGAAGGCGCTCTTCCTCGGCGCTCACGCGTCCCACGTCGTCGGCATGTCGATGGAAGAGGGCCGCGCGCTCTTGAGGCAGCTCCTCGACCACGTCACCCGGCCGCAGTTCTGTCACCGCCACGAGTGGACGGAAGGTGATCTGGTCATCTGGGACAACCGCTGCATCCTGCACCGCGCGACGCCCTACGACACCACGCGCTACAAGCGGCTGATGCAGCGCACGACCGTGTCCGGCGATCCCGCCGAGCTCGCCCACGTCCGATGAAGATCACGAGCGTTCGCGCGACCTGGGTCCACGTCCCGATCCCGTACGAGCGGCAGCACGTCAGCGACTTCGGCCGTATCGCGTCGTTCGACTCCGTCGTCGTAAAGGTCGAGACGGACACCGGACTGGTCGGCTGGGGCGAGGCCAAGGCCGGCGTTGGCAGCGCGGCGTCGGCCTACGGCCTCGCCGCGATCGTCAATCAGGACCTGGCACCGCTGCTCGTCGGTCAAGACCCCCGCGACATCAGCCGGCTGTGGGACGTGATGTACAACACGCCGCGCGAGGGCTACGCCCTCGATCGCGGTCACGTACTCCCGCAGCTCGGGCGGCGGGGCCTGTCGATCTCGGCGATCGCCGGCGTCGACATTGCTCTCTGGGACCTGCTCGGGAAGTCGCTCGGCGCGCCCGTCTGGCGGCTCCTCGGCGGACGTCGCGCTGAACGTATGCCTGCGTATGCCTCGGGAGGCTGGGCCGACGAGGCGCGCATCGGCGAGCAGCTCCTCGGGTATGTCGACAAGGGCGGCTTCCGCGCCGTCAAGATGCGCGTCGGTGTGATGGACGGCGAGCCGCACAGGTCGGCCGCGCGCGTGCGCGCGGCGCGCAAGGCGCTCGGACCGACGTCAAGCTGATGGCCGACGCCCACGGCACCTGGACGGTGGCCGAGGCGAAGGCGTTCTGCCGGATGGTCGAGGACTGCGACCTCTACTGGCTGGAGGAGCCGGTGACGGCCGACGACAAGACCGGGCTGGCCGAGGTGCGCCGCGCCTCGGCGGTGCCCATCTCGACCGGCGAGAGCGAGTTCACTCGCCACGACTTCCGCGAGATCGCCGAGCTGCGCGCCGCCGATATCCTCCAGCCCGATCTGGCCATCGCGGGCGGCATCACCGAGGGCGTCCGCATCAGCGCCGTCGCCTCCGCGTACAACCTACGCCTGGCGCCGCACCTGTGGTCGGGCGCCCCCGCCTTCGCGGCCGGCATCGCGCTCGCCGCCAGCCAGAGCGCGGGCTTCATCCTCGAATACTCCCTGGGCGCCAACCCGATGCTGCACGAGCTGGTCCGTGAGAAGTTCACCGTGGTGGACGGGCAGATCGAGATCCCGGATCGGCCCGGGCTCGGGATCACCGTCGACGAGGACTTCGTGCGCCGCCACGCGCGGCACTGACCTATTCGCTGAGCCACACCGTGTCGAGCTGCTGGTTCAGGTAGTGGCTCGGCGTGATCGTCCAGCCGCGCACCTTGGCCAGGTGCGGGATGATCCGGTGCCACTGGAACGCCAGGATGTAGTCGACCTCCTCGTCGTAGAGGCGCTTCTCGAACGCGCGCAGATACTTCTTCCTCTCCTCCGGCTCCGTTGCGCGCGACTGCTTCAGGTACAGCTCGTCCAGCACGGTGTCCTTGTGACGGCCGATGTTCCACGGCGATGTGGTCAGGAACCAGTGGAGGTCCATGTCGGGCTCGACGATGGAGTTGCAGGTGGCGGTGACGGACACCTCGAAGTCGCTGTTCTTCTGCGCCTGCAGCCAGCCGGCCGACTCGAGGACCGTCTGCTTGACGCTGACTCCGATCTGGCGCCACTGATCGATGAGCCACACGCCTACCGGCTCGTACGGCATGGGCACCGCCCCGTTCAGCAAGGTGAACGACAGCCCTTCGGCGCCGGCCTCCTTCAGCAATCGCCGGGCCTCGGCCCGCGCGGCGGCGATGTCGGAGCCGTAGCCGGCCAGCTTCGTCAGCTCCTCGGGCGGCGTTGCCCACGGCGTCCCCGGCACCTGGATCCCGGCCACGTCCTTCACGAGGGCGATCCTCGACAGCGCCTTCGAGCCGTTCCAGCGGTCAAGCGCCAGGGTGAGCGCCCGGCGCACACGCTTGTCGTCGAACGGCCTCTTCTGCTGGTTGGGAGTCACGCCGATCGAACAGTTCCACGGGCTCTCCTGCACGGTGACCTTGTTGCCGAGCGCTCCCACGAGCTGGTCGCGCTCCGACGGGGTGAACCCGCGGAACTGGATCATCGCGCGCTCGCCGCGGATCGCCGCCACCTGCGCCGCGGAATCGCGGATGAAGATGGCGCGATAACCGTCGAGGTAGGGCTTGCCCGTGTCCCAGTAATCCGGGTTCTTCTTCCCGACCCAGTGTGATCCTCGCTGATACTCGACGAACTTGAAGGGCCCGGTCCCCATCACGTTCTTCTCGTACCAGCGCGGGTCCTTGGCCAGGATCTCGGCCTTGTAGATCCAGTTCCAGGGTGACGACAGGTTGGCGATGAAGGACGCCTCGTGCCACTTCAGCCGGAAGACCACGGTGTCGGGCGAGGGAGCCTCCACCGCTTCCACGAGATGGTAGGCGGCCTGACGACTCGAGACGACGGTGGGCGGCGGGAAGATGATGTGATCGTAGGACGCCTTCACGTCGGCGGACGTCAGCAGGCTCCCATCGTGGAACTTCACGCCTCGGCGCAGCTTGAACGTGTACGTGCGCCGATCGCTCGACACGGTCCAGGATTCGGCGAGGTCGCCGATGAACTTCGTACCGGTCCGGTCGAAGGGATCGACCCTCAGCAGCGTGTTGTAGTGGGGCGCCGCCGGATGCAGCATGCCGAAGGTCTCTTCCCGATGCGCGTCGAAGCTCGGGGGCTCGGCGGGGACGACGAAGACCAGCTCGCCTCCCAACCGCGGCTTCTCCTGCGCCCAGGTCGACGCGCCGGCCCCGAGCGTGACGGCGGCCACGAAGCAGGTCAGGGCCCACAGCCATCGCCCGGTCCCAAGTCTCATGTGTGACCTCCTGCGCGAGAAGTGACGCATTCTATCGCGATATCATCCCTCCCCATGAGCAGAGCCCTGACCGGAATCCGAGTAGTCGACCTCACCAACAACCAGGCCGGCCCGTCGTGCGGCCAGATGCTGGCGTGGCTGGGTGCGGACGTGATCAAGGTCGAGGAGCCCGGCAGGGGCGACGCGGCTCGCGACACCTTGAAGGACCGGCCGGATGCGGACAGCCTCTTCTTCCTCTCGTTCAACGGCAACAAGCGGAGCCTGACCCTCAACCTCAAGAGCCCGAAGGGCAAGGACGTCTTTCGCGCGCTGCTGAAGACGGCCGATGTCCTGCTGGAGAACTTCGGCCCGGGCGTCCTCGACCGTCTCGGCTTCGACTACCCCACCGTCCGCCGGCTCAACGCGCGCGTCGTGTACGCGAGCATCAAGGGGTTCGGGTCGTACGGGCCCTATCACGAGTACAAGAGCTACGAGCCGATCGCCCAGGCCATGGGCGGCGCGATGAGCGTCACGGGCTTTCCGGACCATCCGCCCACGTACATGTGGCCCTCCATCGGCGACTCGGGCACGGGCATGCATTGCGTGATCGGCATCCTCGCCGCGCTCATGCAACGTCACCTGAGCGGTGAGGGCCAGCAGGTCGAGATCTCGATGCAGGACGCGGTCGTCAATCTGATCCGGGTGAGTTTGCGTGATCACCAGCGCTTCGGGAAGCCGATGGAGCGGACGGGCAATCAGCTCGGCGCCGGCGTGCCGGGCACGACGTATCGCTGTCATCCCGGCGGCCCCAACGACTACGTGTTCGTCTTCGTGCAGCAGCAGATGTGGCACCTGCTCCTGCGCGCCATCGACCGTGCCGACCTCATCGGCGACGCGCGCTACGAAACAAGCGACGCCCGCTGGCGCCACAAGGAGGAGGTCGATGCGCTGGTCGAATCGTGGACGGCGGAGCGCTCGAAGCACGAGGTCATGAAGATCCTGGCCGGCGCGGGCGTGCCCTGCGGCGCCTGCCTGGATACCGGCGAGGTGCTGAGCGACCCGCATCTCCAGGCGCGCGGCATGATCGTCGAGGTCGAGCATCCCGTGCGCGGGCGCTACATCACGGTCGGCAATCCGATCAAGCTGTCCGCGTCGCCGACCACCATCACGCCGGCGCCGCTCCTCGGTCAGCATCGTCACGAGGTGTTGAAGGAGCTCGGGTACAGCGACACGGAGATCCACGCGCTCCAGGCCGACGGCGCGATCTGACGAGCGCGGCTTGATCCCGAGCACCGGCGGTGATAAAGGAGCCGTGCCTTGACGCGTGATTCAGGGATCGGGCGTGCGCACAAATGAGCGCGGACAAACATCACATTGCATTGCCCGTCGTTTCATGGGGCGGTGAAGAGAGGAAGAACGATGGCTGACGTCCTGACGGTGGTCGCGAAGGTCCGAGCCACGAAGGGCAAGGGCGACGCGCTGGCGGCGCTCCTCAGGGAGCAGGTGGCGGCGGTGCGGAAGGCGGAGCCGGGCTGCCTCGTGTACCGCCCGCACCGGTCGACGAAGGATCCCGACCTCTTCATCTTCTACGAGCAGTACAAGGACGACGCCGCCTTCGACGCCCACCGCAAAGCCCCGCACCTCGCGGCGTATCGCGAGCGTCGCGAGAAGGAAGGGCTCGTCGCGGGCCCGCCTGAGGTGGAGATCTACCGCTCGCTCACCGACTAGCGTCGTTCCGAGCGCGGCCTCGCGATCACCCCGGGGCCCGGGTCCACGCCGAGACCCGGGCCGTTGCGCCAATTTTTCGCGCCAAAAACTCCTGACATGCGCCAGTCTGTCATGCGAGGGCGAGGTGCCCACTTCGGGGAGCGCTTTGACCTGGCGCATTTAGCTTAGACAGCGTCGCCACGGGCCTGGCAAGGCGGTTGCTCGGTGACTGACTCTCGAGTCATTGGGCTCCACGGAGGCACGTGACGACATGATTCGCGAAGACAGAGGCTTCACGCTGGCCGAAGTGCTGGTGGCGACCGCCTTCATCGCGATCACTGCCGGAGCGATCGGCGTCGGCTTCATGCAGGGCACGGGCTCGGTCGAGACCGGTCGGCAGCAGACGACGGCCGTCTATCTCGCCGAACAGCGCCTGGAACAGATCAAGGCGTGGTCCTTGAACTCGGCTCCGCAAGGGTGGTCGACGCTCGCGACGGGGGCGCTCTGCTGCGCCAACGACGCCTACAACAGCATCGCGAACTACGGCAACTACCGGCGCACCGTGACCGTCACGGCGAATGGCGCGAACAACAAGGTCATCCAGGTCTCGGTCTTCTACCGTCCGGTCAATCCGGTCGGTGGGAACGCGGGGAACGAACGGCGCGTGGACGCGTCCACGATGGTGACGAACCGGCCATGAAAACCCCTCAGCTCACTCGCGTGCGGCGACGTGTCGGCGACGGTGGCTTCACGCTCACCGAATTACTCGTCGCTCTGGCCTGCGTTGGATTGGTTCTCGCCGGACTCACCGGACTGTTCGTGAGCGGCCAGCAAAGCTTCCTCATCGGTGCGAACCAGGTCGAGGCGCAGGAAAACGTCCGCATCGCCATCACGCGGATGGCCGACGAGATCCGCGGTGCCGGCAATGGTCCCTCCGGAGCGGCCTTCACGGCGATCGCTGCCGGCCAGACCGCGACGTCACTGGTCCTCCAGAACGACTGGAACGGCAACGGCCTGATCGAGCCTGCCGTCACGACGAACGTGAACGGGACGCCGCGCGGCGAGCAGGTGACCTACTCCTTCGTCGGCACCCAGTTGATGCGGCAGGAGTCGGGAGTGGACGCCGCGGCGGTGCCCCTGGTCGGCGGGGTCCAGGGCCTCACGTTCACCTATCTCGGCGCCGACGGAGCCCCGACGGGGGCGACGGCCAACATCCGGTCGGTGATGGTGACGGTCCGGGCGGGGCCGCAGACGCGCGTGTCGAGTAATCCGTGTGCTCCCTTCACCTACACCGAAGGCAATGTCGCGGTGACGATGGTCGATACCGCTCGCATCAGGAACCGCTGATGCCGGCGCCAGCGGGGGTGGCAGCCATGACAAAGACGACGCGAACGCACGGACTCAATGAGCGAGGGATGGCGGCGGTGATGGCGCTCATCGTGGTCCTGGCCCTCAGCCTGCTCGTCAGCGCATTCCTGGCGGTCAGCGCCTTCGAGCCGCAGATCTCGCAAAACCTGGCCGACTCGACCCAGGCGCGCTACGCCGCGGATGCCGGGATCGAATGGGCGTTCGATCAGCTCGTCGCCACGCCATCGTGGAACACGCTGCTGGCCGGCTCGACGGGCTGCGCCAATCCTGTGACCCCGGTCGGCTGGACCAACGTGGCGCTGCCCAACCTGGCGGGGACGTTCACGGTGAGTCTCCGCAATGACTGTGCAGCGGGCGATAACCTGATCACCGGCGTCGCCCTCGACAACGTCACCGGCACGGCGACCAACGACGGCAACGGGATCGTCATCGTCATGGCGACGGGCAATTACCAGGGAGCGCAAAAGAGGATTCAGGTGGTGATCAATCGCACCCTGGCGACGAGCTCGCCGGACTTCCCGGCGGCCGTCAACGAGCCGGGTACGCAGTCGGATACGTTCGTCGCGTGCGGCGGAAGCGGAGGCGCCTGTGCGAACTTCGGGGTCGACGGACGCGATTATGGCTGCAGCGCCTGCACCACGGACGCGGCCTGGTACAACAACGCGAACTGGGCGGCGTCCACGGGCCCGCCGCAGAAGCTCGGCATCGCGACGCAGACAGGCAATCAACAGAATATCTCGCCCGCGACGAGCTATGAGAGGAACGTCGAGGGCGCGTTCACCTCGGGGACGTCGGGGCAGATCGCGCAGAAGGAAGGCAGCGTGGCCGGCAAGGACCAGGGGACGGGCGCGCTGACGACGGGCCTCAACGCCATCGCGGCGTCGAATGCCCTCAACCCGACCACGATGCAGAACTTCCTGGACGCTCTCGCCGCCAATCCCAAGACGCAGATCTTACAGTCGACGATGTCCTGTCCGATGCAGATCAACGGCGGCGGGGGCTCTCCGACCTCGAGTCCGACGCTGACCAACGGCTGTGGCGTGAACCAGACCCTCAATCTCGGAACACCGAGCAACCCGCAGCTGATCTACTTCCGGGGTGATCTCGACCCAACTTCGGCCTTCACCGGCCTGTCGGTCAATGGCCAGATCCAGGGCGCCGGCATTCTCGTCGTCGAGGACGGAGACCTGAAGAATTTCGGCACCCTGAACTGGCAGGGCGCGGTCATCGTCACCGGCAAGTACGTGGGCGCCGGGTTCATGAACGGCAGTACGACGAACATCAACGGCGCGTTCGTGAGCAACGAGACCGTCTGGAACGAAACGAACGGTTACTACGAGCTGTACCTCGGCACCACGTCGGGATCAGCCACCTTCCATTACAGCAAGCAGGCGCTCGACATGATGAAGACCATCCGGGCCTTCCACACGGTGTACGGCTGGCGGAACTTCTAGATGCGGACCCTTGCCATCACCGCCGTGATTGCGGCGCTCGCCCTGGGTTGCCAGCAATCGCCGCCGGCCAACCCGTTGGCTCCACCGATGGGGCCCGCCGTCCGCACGCTGAAGGAGGAAGGCGACCAGCTGGCACGGAATCGTGACTGGGCGAGCGCAGCGACGAAGTACCAGACGGCGCTCAACCGCGAGACGAGCAACCTCGAGCTGAGGCTCGCGCTCGCCATCACGCTGTCGCACTTGAATCGCCGCGAGGAAACCGTCGAGAACTTTCGATGGGTCGTGAATCACAGCCAGCCGGGATCCCCCGAGTTCGTCCTGGCCAGAACTTGGCTCGTCGAGGCCGGCGAGCTCCAAGGGCTCCGCCCGTCGACACCGGCGCCCTCGGCCGACGCCGCATCGCCCGCCACGGAGGACAAGCCGAAGGGCGGTGTTCGAGGTACGACGAGCTGGCCTGGCGTCACGGCGCGTGAGCGGCTGGTTCCACTGCGCATCACCTTGTCGGGTGAAGACAACGAGAACCGCGACGTCACCCTGGGCCGGCGCTTCCGGCTCGGCGAGCCTTATCGCTTCACCGGGGCGCGGCCCGGCAAGTATCGCCTGCGCGCGGTTGCCATCGATCAGAATCTCGAGCTGTGGGACAAGCAGGTGGTCGTCGAAGCCGGCAAGGAAACGACACTCGATTTGACCGCAGCCGACAGTCAAGTCTCGGCGACGGAATTTCAGCCGAACTGATCGGGCCCGTCCTCGCGAGCGCGTTCCATCGGAAGCGCGCTGCTTTTTCCATCGATCTCCGCTGACCAGCGGCAGAAATCTGAGCGCTGGCGCCTTACGGCACAGGATGCCGCAATGTCAGCACCGAGCCTTCCTAACCCATTGATTGTGCGCGCGCCGGGCCCGGCATGCGCCTTGCGACGATCTTCCCAGGCGCGGGCGGCAGAGAACGACGCCGCCTTCGCCCGGGAGGAGGATTCAGCATGCGTATGCGCGCGAGAGTCTGGGAAATCTCGATCGCGACGTTGCTGTTCGTGATCCTGGCCGGTGCGACGGCCGTACTCGCGGAGAATCGAAACGACTCACGTCGTGACGCCCACGATGCGCGCGATGTGAATGACGCGCGTCACCAGGGCGGCAAGCTCCAGCAACAGATCGATGCACTGAAGGCGCAGCTAGCGGCGGCCAAGGCATCGAGCGCGTCGGCGGACGCAGCCCTGCAGCAGCAGATCAATTGGCTCACGACGAAGCTGACCGCCCTGGCGAATCAGGTGGCCCCGTCGGGCGGGTCGTCGCTCAGTGTGTTCGACGCGAACGGGAACAAGGTCGGCCAGGTCATCGGGGTCGACAGCGATAACGTTCCCTGGGTGCTGACAACGGCCCATGACGCCAGCGGTCAGAACTACACGTTCGCGCTCAAGGTCTTCCGTGGTCAGTTGGGCGGCGGCACCGTATCGTTTTCTAGCAGCGACTGCGATCGCGTTGTCAGGAGCACGAAATTCATCGAGCCTCTCGCTGTGAGTCAGGGCGTGTACTTCGGCCCGAACGCGATCTCGATTGCCGGCATCGATTACCGTAACGGCGGCGCCGTCTATGCTGCGCCGGCGGGCGCGCCCGTCACGCAGGTGGATCTCGGCTCCAAGGCCATGCCCGACGGGTCGTGCTTCCTGGGTTCCATCGGGTTTCCTGGTAGCGACGTGGTCCCGGCGACGCCGGTGACCTTCAGTACCACGTTCGCGCCGCCGTTCGAAGTGCGGTAAAGCCATCACAGCGGTCAGGTCGTCCGCAGCTTAGCGAGCAGTCGAGGGTCCGGGTCGGCACCGAGGCCCGGACCCTGGGGCACGGCGATGCGACCGAGCTTGGGATGGATGGCGTCGCCGAGCGGGTTGTCGGCGAAGTCGCAGTAGAAGCGCTCGACCAGCGACTCCGTCGGCATCGCGGCGATGCAGTGGATGGACGCGAGCAGTCCGGGCCCGAAGTACGCCGAGTGCGGGACGACCTGCACGCCGAACGTCTCGGCCAGCGCCATGACCCGGCGCATCTCGGTGACGCCGCCGATCTTGGTCACGCTCGGCTGCGCGTAAGTGATGGCGCCCGCATCGAAGGCGCGGCGAAATTCCCACGCGGTGGCGTAGTTCTCACCGGCGGCCGTGTCGAGCCCACCGCGCATCCGGACCTCGGCGAGCCCGGCCAGATTCTCCGGCGGCCACACCGGCTCCTCCAGCCAGTGGATGTCGAGCGGAGCCAGGCGGCGCGCCATCTCGATCGCCTGGGCCACCGTCCACGGGCAGTTCGTGTCGACCATCAGGGGAACACCCGCGCCCGCGGCATCGCGCGCGGCCTCGATCTCGGGCAGGGTGATCTCGTGGATCTTCACGTGTCGATAGCCGCGGCCGAGTGCCTGCGCGGTGTAATGGGCCACCGCGTCGGCGGCGCCGTAGCGCAGCAGACTCGCGTAGGCGGGCAGATCCGCGCGCGAGCTGCCGCCGAGCAGGCGGTAGAGTGGAACGCCAGCGGCCTTGCCCGCGATGTCCCAGAGCGCGATGTCGATTCCCGACAGCGCGTACATCGTGGCGCCGCCCCGGCCCACCCCGTGCAACACGCGCTGGACTTCGTCGTGGGACGCGAGGATGTGGCTCGGATCCCGGCCGACGAACATCGGACCGACGAGGGTGTCGATGGCGGCCCGTGTCGCGTGGAAGATCCGGTGGCCGAAGGCTTCGCCCCAGCCGGTGATGCCGGCGTCCGTGTCGACGCGGACCAGCAGCATGTCGATGCTGGTGCGGGCCTTGCCGCCGAGCATCGGCGTCGCCCTGTCGATCTGCATCGGCAGGTTGAGGACGATCGTTTCGATTCGCGTGATTTTCATGGGCGAGGCCCCGTCCGGGTGGACCGGGCGGGGCTCACCTATACCGTCCTCCGCTGAACCGCGCAAGCCCCCCCTTCCGGGGTAGTGCCTTAGTTTTAGCCGTGACGACGGCTATAGTAGTGAGCGATCGACCCCCGGGCAGCGGCAACACGATGCCAGTTGACCGAAGCGGCCACGGGGACTACAAAAGGACAGCGGTACACGCCCGATCCGTGGAGGATGCCATGGCCAAGATCAAGCACATCGCGATGTCGACCCAGGACCCCGACAAGACCGCGAAGTTCTACATCGACGTGTTCGGCATGAAGGAGATCGGGCGGATCGACAACCCGAACACCTCCGGCTACTACCTGAGCGACGGCGACCTCAACCTGGCGATTTTAAAATTCAAGAACGACGCCGTCGCCGGCGCCGAGCGGGGCAAGGGCTTCTCGGGCATCCACCACATCGGGTTTCAGGTCGACAGCCTCGAGGCGATTACCGAGCGGCTCGCCTCCGCGGGGTCGAAGCGGCGCGACGACGTCAACGAGGCGCTCGGCGTGGGCAAGGGCGAGCACAAGTACAACGTCGAGGTGAAGTACAGCGGCCCGGACGGCGTCATGGTCGACGTGTCCGAGACCGGCTGGGTGGGCTCCTCCGGCTTCCGGCCCTAGCCCCTCGTCCCGGTCGATGCTGGATCTCGTGATCCGACGCGGCCTCGTCGTCACGGCGCAGGAGGCCGCGGCCGGCGACGTCGGAATCCAGGACGGCAAGATCGTCGCGGTGGCGTCGCCCGGCTCGCTGCCGAGCGACGCCGCGCGTGTCATCGATGCCGAGGGCAAGATCGTGCTTCCCGGCGGCATCGAGCCTCACGCCCACATCGCCATTCCGGTCCCGGAGTACTGGGCGGGACGCCCCGAGCTCATGTCGCAGCCACCCGAGGCGGCCACTCGCGCGGCCGCGTTCGGGGGCGTGACGACGGTCATCGACTTCGCGGGAGACTTGATCCTCGAGCCCGGAGCCAAGCCGCCGGACTGGTCCATCCTGGAATCGCTCGACTCACGGCGCAGCGTCTTTCGCGATCACGCCTACACCGATTTCGCCTTCCACTACATCCTGGCCGGCAAGGTGGCCCCGACGAGGATCGGCCAGCTCGCCGAGGCGATCCAGGAAGGCATTGCCAGCTTCAAGATCTTCACGACGTTCAATGAGCTGCGCGTGCCCTACGGGCATCTGTGGGCGGTGTTCGCCGAGGTCGCCAAGCACAGCGGCATCATGGCGGTGCACGCCGAGGACGACGACATCGTCAACTACATGACGGACAAGCTGATCCGTGAAGGCCACGACCAGGGTCACAACCTTCACCTCGTCCACAACAACCTCTCCGAGGATCTCGCCTTCCGCCAGATCATCCGTCTGGCCCGGCACACCGAGGTGGCCGTGTACTTCGTCCACACGACGGCCCGGGAAGGCGTGGCGGCGATCGCCGAGGCGCGCCAGCGCACCCAGCCCGTATACGGCGAGGCGCTGCACAACTACCTGCAGTTCACGTGCGAGGACTACAAGAAGCCGGGCGGGACCGCCGTCCACACGTATCCCGCCCTGAAATACGCCGAGGACCGCGACGCGTTGATCGCGGGATTGCTCGGCGGCGATCTCTGCACGACCGCCACCGACGACTTCACGGTACACAAGGACGTCAAGCTCTGGGGCAACACGATCCAGACGGTGTGCGGCGGGCACAACGGCATCGAGACCCGCCTGCCCGTCGCCTTCACCAAGTTCCTGGTGGAGCGGCGGATGCCGCTCCCGCGGTTCGCTGCCATCACCGCGACCAACGCGGCGCGCATCCTCGGTCTGTACCCACAGAAGGGCGTGATCGCACCCGGCAGCGACGCCGACCTCGTCCTCGTCGATCCGCGGGTGACGAAGACGCTGACGCTCGACGACCTGCACTCGGCGGCGGACTACAGCATCTGGGAGGGCTTCACCTGCCGAGGCTATCCGGTCATGACGATTCTCCGGGGCAAGGTGATCGTCGAGAGCGGCAAGCTGGCGGGGAGCCCCTCGGACGGCCGATGGGTGCGGCGAAAGGTCGGCGCGGACGTCCTCGCCCGGCCGGCGGTGTAGCGTCAGCCCGCAGAGATCGTGCCGCGCTCGATGACGTAGACGCGATCGAGCGCGCGAGTCAGGCCCTTCGTATCGGACTCGGCGACCAGGGCCGACACGCCGAGCCGCTTCAGCCCGCCGATGACATCGCTGATCCGTTCCGCCAGCGCCGGGGCGACGCCTTCGAGCGGCTCGTCGAGCAGCAACAGCCGCGTGCCGCCCATGATCGCCCGAGCCAGGGCAACGATCTTCTGCTGACCGCCGCTGAGCTGGGTCGTCCGACGCTTGGCCAGCGGCCTGAGCTCCGGGATGACCTCGTAGGTGGCCTTCAGGCGGGCGGCCGCCTCGTGCGGCCGCGTCGCCCACGCCGGCAGCAGGATGTTGTCCTCCACGCTCAGCTCCGGGACGAGGCGACGATCCTCGGGCATGTAGCCGATGCCCATCTGCGCGCGACGGTAGGGCGCGATCCGCAGCAGCTCGACGCCGCCCAGCGTGATCGTCCCCGCGCGGGCCGGCAGGGCGCCGACGATCGCTCGGACGAGCGTCGTCTTGCCGGCGCCGTTCCGGCCGATGACGCCGCACAGGGATCCCGCGGGAACTTCGAGCGAGACCCCGCGGAGGATCGGCGTCGCCCCGATGCTGACGTCGAGGTGATCGACGTCAAGCACGCCGGCGCCCGGTCACGTGCTCACGAACGCGTGAGTCGCCGAGGACGCCGGCGGCCGGGCCGTCGGCGAGAATGCGGCCCTCGTGAAACGCGACAACGCGGGTGCCGTAGCGCTCGACGATGTCGATGTCGTGCTCGATGAAGACGACGGTGGCCTTCCGCTGGGCGAGGGCCGCCATGACGATGTCCATGACGGCAAACTTCTCCTCGGTCGCGATGCCGCTGGTGGGTTCGTCGAGGAAGAGCAGGGTCGCCTCGCGCGCCGTGGCCATGGCGATGTCGAGCAGCTTCCGCACGCCCTGGGGCACGACGGCCGCCGGCCGATCCCGATAGGCCTCGATCCGATAGACCCGCAGGAGTCCCTCGCAGGCCGCGACGCGGTCGCGGCTCGCCAGGGGATGGAGCCCGGCCCGGCGCCCGCTGTCGGCCAGGCCGTAAGCGATCAGCAGATTGTCGAGCACCGACATCGTCGAGAAGACCTGCGGCACCTGGAACGAGCGACAGACGCCGAGCCGGGTGATGTCGCGTGGCCTCAGGCCGACGAGCTCCTGGCCCCGAAAGCGGATCGACCCCGCGCTCGGGTGCGCGTAGCCGGTGACCAGGTTGACGAACGTCGTCTTGCCCGCGCCGTTCGCGCCGATGATGCTCACGATCTCCTCGGTCGCGATGCTCACGTCGATGTCCCGGGCGGCCACGACCTGATCGAACAGCTTGGTGAGCCGGCGCACCTCGAGCACCGGCGGGCCGGTCATGCCCGGACCCGGCTCCGCTCGAGCGCGGACCAGAGCCCGCCCGGGAAGTAGAGGATGATCGCGAGGAGGGCCACGCCCAGGATCATCTGCCAGATGGACGGCGCGTACTGGAGCGCGAACGTCTGGATCAGCCCGAAGACCAGCGAGCCCAGGAACGGAGCGATGACGCTTCCGGTGCCGCTCAGGATCGTGACGAATACGAGCTCGCCGGACGTCGTCCAGTACGCCATCGACGGATCGATGTGCCCGACCGCCAGGGCGGTCAAGGCGCCGGCCCCGCCGGCCAGCGCCGCGCCGAGGACGTACTGCACGTGGATGACCCGGGCCGGCGCGTAGCCGAGATACTCGACGCGCACCTCGTTGTCGCGCAGCGCTGTGTCGAGCCGGCCGAGGATCGTGCCGAGATACCAGTGCACGCCGAGGGCCACGCCGACGGCCGAAGCCACCGTGAGGTCGTAGAGGAGCGTGCGCGTCGCCAGCACGGACAGGCGCAAGCCGAAGACGGTCGGGGTGGGAACGTTGAACCCGTCCGTGCTGCCGAGCGTCTCCGTCTTCACGAGCAGGCCGTAGAAGAGCATCGAGAAGCCGAGGCTCAGCATGGCGAAGAAGATCTCGCGATAGCGGCGCATCAGGAAGCCGAGCGCGACGCCGAGGAGCGTCGCCGCCGCCACGCCGACCAGCGGCAGCAGGATGACGTCCGTCACGCGGAGCTTCAGCGCGATCAGCCCGACGGCGTAGCCGCCGACCGCGAAGAAGAGCGCCTGGCCGAACGACACGAGGCCCGACCGGAACTGCACCATAAGGCCGAGCGCGACGATGCCGCGCGCCAGCGACACGACCAGGAGCGAGACCGCCCACGAAGGGAGGAAGAAGCCGGCCGCCACCAGGACGACGAAGGCCATCACGAGGGCGACGACCGTCCGATCGGGCGCTCGCATCGTCAGACTTTGCGGAGGCGCTCGTGCCCGAGCAGGCCGTAGGGTCGGACGATCAGCACGAGCGTCATGATGAGGTAGATCGCGAAGACCTCGGCCTGGGGCAGCAGATGGACGGCGGCGGCCCGGCTCAGCCCGATCACGGTCGCGCCCAGCAGCGCCCCCGGGATGCTGCCGAGGCCTCCCACCACCACCACCGCGAACGCGAGGACGATCACGTCGACGCCGAGACCGCGCGACACCGAGATCATCGGCGCCGTGGACGCGCCGCCCAGCGCGCCCAGCACCGAGCCGATCAGAAACGTGACGAGAAAGACGCGGCGCACGTTGATGCCACACGCCTCCGCCATCTCGCGATCGAAGATCACCGCCAGCAGCAGCTTGCCGGAGATCGTCCGGGTGAGCCCCCACCAGCTCAGCCCGCCGATGAGGAGGGCCAGCGCGATCAGGGCGAGGTCGTAGTTGTTCAGGAGCAGCGGGCCCACCGACGTGGTCCCCAGCAGCGAGTACGGCTGGGGCGCCGGTCGCGCCTCCACGCCCCAGATGAGCTGGATGACGTCCTCGAGGATCAGGAACGTCGCGTAGGTCGCGAGCACGACCACGACCTCGTCGCGCCCGTGGAGGAATCGCAGGAGACCGAGCTCGAGGATCAGGCCCATGACGAGCCCGACGACGAGCGCGGCCGCCAGGAGGAGCGCCAAGGAGCCCAGCGGGGCATACCCTCGCTGGAACCACGCGCCGACCATGGTCGCCGCGGTGTACGCGCCCAGCGCGTACAGGCTGCCGTGGGCGACGTTGAGCACGCGCATCACGCCGTACACCAGCGTCATGCCGACGGCGACGATGAGGAGCCACGACGCGTAGATGATTCCGTCGGCGACGATGAACGCGAGCGTCGCCATGGATCACCGCGCGCCGATCATGTGCCCGCGGTCAGTCGCACCGAGCGCCCTTGAAGCCGCCCTTGATCCAGGCCTCTCCCTTCATGCCGTCCGGAGGATTGACACAGTCGGCCGGGTAATAGGTCACGTCGACGACGGTGGGCGCATTCTTGGCCTTGTCGAACTTGTAGACGCCGATCGCGGACTCGGTCACCGCCTGATGCCCCCGGGAGCGCGACATGTGAACCGTCGTCCCGAAGGCGTCGAACTTGAGCTGCTCCAGCGCCCTGCCGATCTCTTCGGGCGCCGGCTTGGCCCCGCCCTTGGACGCCTTGTCGGCAGCGATCTTGAAGGCAAGCACGGCCTGCCCCATGTGGTACGCCGTGTAGGGCGGCGTGATCCCGTGGCGCTGCTCGTACGTGGTGCGGAACCAGTTGCCGAGCGGTGTCGGGCGTGCGAACACGCTGTAGGGGCCGCGGTCCTCGATGATTGCGCCGTCCGGCAGCTTGTCCAGGAGACGGAACATGCTCCCGGCACCGGCCGTCATCACCATCTGGATGTTCTGGTGCAGGCCGCGCGCCGTCATCTGGACCACGAAGGCCTCGAAGTCGCCTCCCGCGAACGCCGTGTGCAGGACGGTGGGCCTCTTGGTGAGGAGCGCGGAGATCTCGGCACCGTACTGCCCGCCGCCGAAGGTGGTGAACTGTTCGTTGATGGCTTCTACATCCGGCTTCAGTGCCTGCACGGACATCCTGAAGTCGCGCCAGGCGTCCTGTCCGTAGGCCATGTTCCAGTTCAAACCGGCGATGGTCTTCACGTTGGGCATGCGCTTGAGCAGGTACCGGGCCGCCGTCACGCCGTCGGGCGTCAGGTGCGCGGAGGTGCGGTAGACGTACTTGAAGTCGTTTTCCTCGAAGATCCTCGGCGTGCTGCACGTCGAGAAGAACGTGAGCATCTTCAGCTCGTCGGCAACCGGCGCGACGGCCAGGCAGCTGCCGGCCACCAGGTAGCCCACGACGGCGTCGACCTCCCGCCGCTCGGCGAGCGCACGGAACTCGGTCACCTGCTTGGCCGTCCCCGTGCTCTCGTCCACGACCACGAGCTCGAGCGAGCGCCCGGCCACGCCCTTGGTGTTGTAGGGGGTGGGCAGGGTGCCGTTGTTGATGGCCTCGGCCACTATCTCCGCCCCGTTCTTCGCGGGCACGCCGATGGACGCGGCGACAGGGCCACGATGAAAGAGGTGGCCGCACAGATCGCCAGCAGCGCCAACATGCTCGTCGCCTTTCGCATCACCCGTCCCCCTTGTCGCCGGCTCTGCTCACCGGTGGCCAATCACTACGTAGGCGGGCACACCGTGTCAAGCGCACCTTTGCCGTCGCGCGGGCGTCGCAAAAGCGGAACGGCAACGTCGCAGTTCCGGCATCACAGTGTGATGGACGGAGTCTACCGTCCACGCCCGGTGGTCGCTCGACCATCCAATCGCCGGAACAAGGAGGAAGCATGCGACGCAACGTTGTGATCGGCTCGTTCGTGGCAGGATGGCTCGCGCTCGGTGCGACGGGCGCCGTGGCTCAGGACCTGACGCCAGTCCGGGCAGCGAATCCGAAGGCGCCCGGGCTCTCCACACCGAACGTCCTTTCGGTGGAGCTCGCCGAGGTCATACGCGCACAGGGCACGATGTTGCTCGAGAATCCGAAGGACTGGGCGCAGCCGAACCTCGTGCCGCTGCCGCCGCCGGCCTCGTTCAACGTCGAGGCGCACAAGACCGAGCCCGACAAGAACACCTATCTCGTGCTCCACGGCCAGCGTGGTGCCGACCCGACCTACGACTACGGGGGTCACTTCGTGTTCCAGGGTCACGAGGGCGGCGCGGGCGGCAAGGGCTACATCACGAGGATCAATCTCGACGCTGACGTGGCGCACCGCGTGACGCTGATGGCCACGACCGACGTGAATGGCAGATCGTTGCCGACGTTCGACGGCTCGACCTGGTATCCGTGGGCCCAGCGATTGCTCTTCACCGCCGAATTGGGGCCCGTCTCCGGCGGCGTGTGGCAGGCCACCTCGACGTTCCGTCCACGGTCGAGAACATCTCCGGCGTTCTCGGTCGCGGCGGCTACGAGGGGATCCAGGCCGACTCGGACGGCAACCTGTGGATCGTCGAGGACGTGGGAGGACGGAACGGGACCGTGAACAACC
>MNEG01000035.1 GCA_001917585.1 Candidatus Rokubacteria bacterium 13_1_40CM_68_15 | reverse complement strand
CTCGGTGAAGCCGAGCCGGTCGGCCAGAAGGATCGCCTCCTGGTCTTCGTCGAGGATCGTCGTATAGTCCCGGGCTGGGTGGTGGAACGGCATCGTGAACATGCCAAGGTGGATCATGGCCACTACAATACCCCGAACCCGTACCCGAGGAGACCGATGATGGCCGAGACCGAGACCTACCGGAAGGGGCGTGAGCTGCGTCGCGAGCTGCTGGGCGATGCCTTCGTGGAGCGCGCCAACAAGACCGCCTACGCCGATCCGATCATGAAGAAGTTCATCGACGTCGCGACCGAGACGGTGTTCGGCTCGTTGTGGACGCGTCCGGGTCTCGACCTCAAGACCCGCACGCTCGTCTGCGTCGTGTCCGACGCAGCCACCGCGCGCACGCCGGAGCTCGGCATCCACCTCCGGATGGCCCGCCGGCAGGGCTGGACCGAGGACGAGCTGGTGGAGGTGCTCCTCCACCTCAGCGGCTACGTCGGCGTGCCGCTCATCCGGGAGGCCATGCTCACGGCGAAAGAGGTCTTTGCCGAGATGCGCGCAGAGCGCTGATCAGGCGGCGAAGCGGCGCAGCACGCGCCCGGGACGGCCGCAGTGGGCGATGACGCCGTGCTCGTCCACGGTCCGCACGCCGTTGACCCAGACACCGTGCACACCGACGGCCGGTGTGTCGAGGCGGGAGGCTCCGGTCGGTAGATCGTGAACGCGGCGCTTGGAACCACGGCCCACGGTCTTCGGATCGAAGAGGAGGAGATCGGCGCACGCGCCGGGCACGAGCCGGCCGCGGTCCTCGATCCGATAGGCGAGCGCGACGTCGCTGGTCACGCGCTTGACCGCCTCGGGCAGTGTGAGATCCCCGCGCTCCCGGACCCAGACCGAAGAGGTGCAGCCCGAAGCCGGCGTCGCACAGGAAGGACAGATGGGCGCCGGCATCGGAGAGGGCAACCGCGGCGTACGGGTGACGCAGCAGCTTCCGGACCTGGTCTTCGTCGGTGTTGAACAGCCGGCAGTCGAACATCGCGTCGAGCTCGCCGTCGAGACCGAAGTCGAGGAACACGTCCAGGGGGTCACGCCCAGCCTCGCGGGCGAGATCGGTCACGCTGCGGCCCACGAGGCTCGCGTGCTCGGTCCGGGTGACCTCCATGATCCGCAGATGCGGCCACGTCTTGTCGCTGAAGCGGTTCGGCACGCCCGGGATGGCCGCTTCCTCCTTGAGCCGCTTGCGGAACGCGGGATCGGCCAGTACCCGCTGATAGGCGGCTCCGTCCTGCGCCTCGATGGCGGGGCGCCAGGCCAGGAACGCTTCCAGTGGGTACGGGTGGCGAAGGGTGAACTCCATGCCGAGCGGGAAGCAGCCGACCTGCGCCCACAGCTCGTGACCCCGTCCGCGGGCCGCCGAAATCTCCTCCAGCTCGCGGAACACGCGAGTCGGGTCGCCAGGGTCGACGAACATAGCGGCGATCATCACGGGCCGCCCGCTGGCGGCGGCGATGTCCTCGAGCCACGGGATCGTCGAGGTCATGCCCTTGGTCAGCATGAAGACGCCGCGACCCGCCTCACCGAGGGCGCCGGTCAGGGCGAGGATCTCCTTGTCGTCGGCGAGCCGCGACGGCATGGGGATGCCGTTCTCGCCGTTGTGCTGCTCAAGCGTGGAGGTGGCGAAGCCGACGGCGCCCGCCCTCACCGCCTCGAGCACGATGCGGCGCATCTCGCCGATCTCGCCGACGGTGGCGGTGCGCTTGGTCGCATCGGCGCCCAGGACGTACGTGCGGACCGACGAGTGCCCCACGAACGAAGCGACGTTGGGCACCAGGCCACGCCGCTCCATGGCGTCGAGGAACTCCGGATAGGTCTCGAACTCCCAGCGAACGCCGGCGCGCAGCGCCTCCAGCGACATGCCTTCCACGTGCGTGAGATTGCGCAACGTCAGGTCGCGATCGCCGGGACGGCAGGGCGCGATGGTGAAGCCGCAGTTGCCGATCACGACGGTGGTGACGCCGAGGGCCGTCGAGGGCGTGGCGAATGGATCCCAGGTCAGCTGAGCGTCGTAGTGGGTGTGGATGTCGACGATTCCCGGAGCCAGCACCAGGCCGCCGGCGTCGATCCGCTGGCGGGCCGATCCGAGGTCCTGGCCGACCGCCGTGATGCGGCCGCCATCGATGGCGGTCCCGCCCGGGCGGGCGGGACCACCAAGACCGTCGATGACGACGGCGTTGTCGATGACGAGGTCGTGCACCTCGGCCGGTGCTACTTCTTGAGCCCGAGCCGCTGCTCGAGCAGGCTCCGAACCTCCTGCGCGGCGGCGCGCCAGAGCGATCCGCCCGGCTGGTCGTACTCGCCCTGGACCGCCTTGCGGTACTCGGCCATGGCGGCGTCCTGCTTGTCCTTGTCGGGCGGCGCGACATCCACCGTGCGCGCGCGGATCCCGGTCACCTTGGCGGTGGCGGCGTGGGCGCGCTCGAGCCAGCGGCCGATCTCGTTCCAGTCCTTGTCGAAGAAGACGACGACCGGGATGGACTGGTAGCCGTTGTTGAGGAAGGTGTCGCGCAGGTCGGTGTTCTGGTCGCGCAGGAACACGCGAAGGTCAGCGCTGGGCATCGCCTCGCAGATGTGA
This sequence comes from Candidatus Rokubacteria bacterium 13_1_40CM_68_15, assembly GCA_001917585.1. Taxonomy (GTDB): domain Bacteria; phylum Methylomirabilota; class Methylomirabilia; order Rokubacteriales; family CSP1-6; genus 40CM-68-15. The sequence goes on along the minus strand of MNEG01000035.1, from coordinate 29,901 downwards.
GCGATGAGTGGCGAGTTGCGATGGACGTCGCCGCACCAGTTCTCGGCCAACATCAGGACGTAGCGCACTTGATTCACGCCGCTGAAGAACTTGCGCTCGTCGTCGGTCAGCTTCGACTTGGCGTAGTTGTCCTCGGTGCGGGCCCGCGTGTCGCCCATCTGGGCCATGTAATCTTTCCACCTCATGCCCTTCTCGAATCGCTGCGTGTCCAGAGGGATCTTCAACTGAGCCATGTGGTCTCCTCTCGTCGATGATTGCTTCAAGGCGGCCGTGGGCACGAAGCATACCGCGTTCCGGCCGGGAGCGCGACGTCGCGCCCCGCCCGGCCTCGGGCTGCGGGTTGACATTATCAGGCGCCGGCTGTACTCGGGGGGCGCGCCCACCGGCCCGGTGAGCGAAAGGAGCCCGCCATGCCCAGCCGCTTCATCAGCATTACGCTCGTGCTCGTGGTCGCTCTCGCTGTCGGTGGGACGCCGGCGTCGCCGCAGAGCGGCAAGGCGGCGATGCTGCTGCCCGGCAGTATCAACGACCAGAGCTGGAACGCCCAGGGCCACGCCGGGATGCTGAAGCTCAAGGACATGGGCATGGAGATCGCCTACTCCGAGAACGTCGCGCCGGCCGACCACATCGAGGCGATGAAGGATTACGCGCGGCGCGGCTTCAGCCCCGTCATCGGCCACTCCGGAAGATTCCTCTCGGCGGCCCAGCGCGTCGGGCCCGAGTTCGAAAAGACCATCTTCATCGTCGGCTCCGGCTCCGGGGCGTTCGGAAAGAACGTGAACTCGATCGACTTCGACAACACGCAGTTCGGCTACTTGCTCGGCGTGCTGGCCGCCCGCATGAGCAAGACCGGAAAAGTCGGTTCGGTGAACAGTCTGGAAGGGCTGCCCAACGTGGTCGCGCAAGTGGGCGGGTTCCGCCAGGGCTTCAAGAGCGTTCGCCCCGACGGTGAGGTGAAGGTCATCTACATCCAGGGCATGGAAGATGCCGCCGCGGCCAAGGAGGCGGCCTTCACGCTGATCGGCGGCGGCGCCGACGTCATCACTGGAAAGCTCAACGCCGGGCATGCCGGCATCGTCCAGGCCGCCAAGGAAAAGGGCGTGTACGCAACCGGGCGGTCGTTCGGCCACACCGGCATCAGCGCCGAGACCGTCCTCACCAACATCATCGAGAAGTGGGCCGATATGTACGCCGCGGCGGTGATGGACATGCGGGCGGGCCAGATGAACGGGCAGTATGTGCTGTACGGGCTCAACACCCCCAACAGCACCGGCGCCGAGCTGCGCCAGTCCGCCGAGCGCGTGTACAACGCCGCCGTTCCCGCCGCCGTCGTCAACGAGCTCGAGGCGCTCAAGAAGAAATTCGCGTCGGGCGAGCTGAAGCTCAAGGTCACCCGCGACGACGCGCGCGGCGGGGTCTGATCGAGGAGGGTCCCATGAAGATCGGTGTCCACAAGGTCGCGATGGCATCTCCGAGCGACGTATCGGGTCTCGCCGCGCTCATCGATGCGGGCGAGGTCGACCCCGGCGAGGTCATCGCCTTGATCGGCAAGACCGAGGGCAATGGCGGCGCCAACGATTTCACCCGCGGCTACGCGACGCTGTCCTATCAGCTGCTGCTCGGCAAGCACCTCGGGATGAGCCCGGAGAAGGTCGGCGCGCGCATCGCTTTCGTGTGGTCGGGCGGGACCGAGGGTGTGCTGTCACCGCACGCCACCGTCTTCACCCGCTCGGCGAAGGCGGCCGGGCGGGGCGGAGGACCCGGCGCCTCCCGCCTGGCCCTCGCCGTCGAGGCCACGCGCGACATCGCGCCCGAAGAGGTCGGCACGATGGCCCAGGTCCACGAGGTGGCGGCCGCGGTGCGCCGATGCGTGCAAGCCGCCGAGATCCGCGACCCCGCCGATGTCCACTACGTCCAGGTGAAGGGACCGTTGCTCACCCCGGCCTCGATCTCGGATGCCGACCGTCGCGGCGCCAAACTGGTCACACGTGACCCGAACGGGTCCAAGGTCTACGCGCGGGGCGCGACGGCCCTCGGCGTCGCGCTCGGGCTCGGCGAGGTGAAGGAGAGCAGCCTCTCCGAGGACGTCATCGGCCGCCGATTCGATCTGTTCTCGTCGGTGGCCTCGACATCAGCGGGTGGCGAGCTCCGCAACTGCGAGGTCTTGCTGTTCGGGAACTCACCGACGGCGATCAGCGACTATCGCATCGGCCACGCAGTGCTGAAGGACGCGATCGACGGCGCCGGTGTGCGGGAGGCGATCCGCAACGCGGGTCTCGCATTCGAGGGGACGCTCAGCGACGATGACGCTCGCCGCGTCGTGAGCATCTTCGCCAAGGCCGAGGCGACGCCGAGCATCCGGGGCCGCCGAAACACGATGCTGTCCGACGCGGACATCAACTACGAGCGCCACGCCCGGGCCGCGGTGGGAGCCGTCATCGCGTCGATCACGGGTGATCCGGCAATCTTCGTGTCGGGCGGCACCGAGCACCAGTGCGCGCCGGGCGCGGCGCCGATCGCCGCGATCGTGCGCGTGGTGTGATCCCGGGGGAGTCCGAGGGGGGCGTAGCCCCCTTCGCTTGAACAATTGGGGGGCCATCTCGGGGCCCCACAGCGTCTCGGGATATCGAGGGGCGTCACGGCTTGGCCGGGGCGCCCCGAGGGCTGGGGGTTTGGGGGCCATCTCGGGGCCCGGAGCGTCTCGGGATATCGAGGAGCGCCAAGGCTCCGCCGCGGCGCTCCGAGCGTTGGGGGTTTGGGGGCCATTTCGGGGCCCCCAATTGATTAGATCTTGAAGTTCGGCCGGAACACGCGGCGGATCAGGTACGGATTGGCGCCGAGGTGGTAGAGGGCGTCGATGTCTCCCGTCTTGAGGGCCTGGCGCTCGGCCTCGCTGAGAGAGTGACCGGTCAGCTCCTCGTCGACGAGCTTTTCCTTGGTCGCGTGCTGGCGAGCCACGGCGGTCAGGACCTTGTTGAGCGCGTACGACGTCTTGATCACGGGTGCACCCACACGGTGGCACAACCGGTGATCCACTCCATCACCGGCTCGTAGGCGAGCGCCTCGCCCTTCCATCCCGGCACGGCGCCGAGCAGCGCGATCCAGTTGCGGATTTCCTGGCCGCCGTTGCCGCCGTCGCGCTCGATCTCGGCCCAGGTCAGTCGCAGGAGCGGCTCCACGTCGGCTCGCGCGATGTGATCGAGGAAGCGCTGGTCCCACTCGGGATTGATGCGTCCGGTCTGGGGCGTGCCGACCCAGTGCGAGATGCCACCGGTGGCGACGAGCGCCACGCGCTCACGCGTCGGCCGCGAGCGGATGAAGTCGCCGACGAAGGCGCCCATCTGGTGGCAGCGCGCGGGGGTCGGGAGCGGAGGTGCCGCGCAGTTCGTGTAGATCGGCGCAATCGGCACGTCGCCCTCCGGCGTGAGGAAGTGGAGCGGCACCGCCAGCTCGTCCCAGGTGTCGATCTCATAGGAGAAGGCGAAGTCGAAGCCGGAGGCGAGGCCCTGTTCGAGCAACGCCATCGACAGCTCACGCGCGCCGGCGATCTTCCGCGGCGGGATGCGCATGAAGCGTGAGCTGCCGGGGCTCGGCGCGTCATAGGCGTCGGCCAGGCCGACGCAGAACGCGGGCAGGTTGCTGTACGGGAAGTTCTGCAGGTGGTCGTTGACGAACATCACGATGACGTCGGGGCGGGTCGCCGCCATCCGACGCTGCAGCTCGTGAAAGCCGGCATAGAGCCGCTCGCGCTGCTCGGGCCGCGAGATCTCCGGCTTGCCCGTCATCAGCGGAGCGTGGGACGTCAGCGCAGCGGCGACGATCTCGGCCATGAGCGCCTCCGATGGTGTTCCACTCCGTCGTCCGGAAAGACCACGGTCACCCGCGTGGGATTCGCGCGAGCCCGGGCAACCGCCCCAGAAAATTCCCGGCGACGCCGCCGTCGACCACGACGTCGTGGCCATTGATGTACCGCGCATCGGGGCCCAGGAGAAATGCGATCACGTCGGCGATGTCTTCGGGCGCCGCCACCCGACCGAGCGGAACGAGTCCGGCGCGCTCGGCGGCCAGGCCCGGGTCCTCGTACACCTTCGCCGTCATCCCGGTGCGCACCATGCCGGGCGACACCGAGTTGACGCGAATCCCATCGCGGCCGAATTCCTGGGCCAGGACCTTCACCAGCATGATGACGGCCGCCTTGCTCGGGCCATAGGCGCCGAGATTGGCGTGCGCATTGCTGCCCGACATCGAGGCGACCGCGACGATGGCCCCGCGCGAGGTCTTGAGCGCCGCATGAGCCGCCTTGGCCAGGAGCCACGTCGCGCGTGTGTTGACGGCGAACAGCTGGTCCCAGTCCTCAACCGAATAGCTGACGAGGGCTCCGGGCCGATTGACGCCCGCATTGCTGACGACACCGTCGAGGCCCCCGAAGCGGGCGACCGCCTCGTTGACCACGCGAGCCGGGCCGTCGACGGTCGCCATGTCGCCGTGCAGTCCCACCGCGTCAGCGTCGAGCTTTCGAAGCTCGTCGAGGAGAATTTCGAGCAGGGCCGGCGGGACCACGTCGATGGCGGCGATGCTGAGCGGCCGACGCGCGGCGTGGGCGTCGCGAGCCAGTCTGAGACAGGTGGCCCGCCCGATTCCGCTCGCCGCTCCGGTCACGACGACGCGCATGCCGTGAGTATACGCGTTACGCCGGCGTCAGGATGGCGGTCAGGTCGCGGACGTCCTTGAGCGTATCGGCCGCGCGGGCCGCCGCCACCGCCTCGCGTGCCCGTCGGTCGCCGAGCACGGGGGAGGCGAGGGCCAGGAACTTGTCGACGATTTCTTCGTCGCCGACGGGTGCGGCGGCATCGCCACGCGCGACGGTCGTCCCCGCTTCGAGCATCCTGCCGTCTCGCAGCGCAATGCGCACGCGCGCGGTCGGCTGATCGAGGCTCCGCGGCGACATGGAAGTGTCGGTGCGAACGGTGATGCGGCGGGCGAGATCGCGAATGCGCTGGTCGGCGAGCGCGGCTGGCTCGAACGCCGCGGTGTCGCTGCGGCCGAGCACGAGCGCGGCGGCGACGGCGTAGGGGATGGAGAACTTCGCGGCCAGCATGGTGGCCGGCGCCGGATCGGCCATGCGCGCGCCGAACGGGATGGTCGTGACGTCGACGCCGGCCACGTCGGCCGCGGCCAGGCGGTGACTGCGCCGGAGCGTCGCCACCGCATCGAGCGCGAAGTGGTTGTACCGGCAACAGGCGTGAAGCTTGAAGTAGTTCTGCTCGATGCGCGAGCGCTCACCGTGGCCGAGGGCGTCGAGACCCGAGATGGCGAGCTCTGGATCGTACGCGTCGGCCAGGATCGTGCCGTACACGTCCGACGGCGCGTCAGGCAGGCCCGTGAACCCGCAGGCGTGGAGCTCGACGGCGAGGAGGCCGTGCCAGGCCGAGCGGCCGGGATACAGGTTGCGGATCGTCGCGCCCTCGAGCGCCGGCGTCCACGTGTTGGCGGGGCTCATCGATGCCGCGAGGTTGATCACCTCGCGAATCGTGCTTGCGGTAGCGTCGCCCAGCCGCGCGACGGCGACGGCGGTGCCGATGGCGCCCCACGTGCCGTGGGAATGGACGTTTGGGCGAACGGTCGTTGCGCCCCCGATGCGCGAGCAGATCTCGTAGCCGGCGACGAGGCTCTCCAGAAGGCGGCGGCCGTCCAGGCCGCGCTCTTCCGCCGCGGCGAGCGCGCCCGGGACGACGTGGATCGCGGGATGACCGCCGCCCAGGCGGTTGCCCTCGTCGACCTCCAGCGCCACGCCGGCCGTCGCATTGGTCAGCGCGGCCCAGAAGGCGTCCGACCGCGAGCCATGCCCGAGCAACGCCGCTGTACCCTGCCGACCGCGGGCGCCCGCCAGGCGGGCCAGGCGCGTGTTCTCGTCGAGTCGGCTGCCCGCGACGATGGCGCCGAGCGTGTCGAGGAGGACGAGCTTGGCTGCTGTGACCGTGGTTGCCGGCAGCGTGTCGAGCCGGACTTCAGCGGCATGACGGGCGAGCTGGCCGAGATAGTCCATCAACGAACGCTACCGCCCAGCGGCGGCTGCGGACCGGTGCGAGCAAGGAAGCGCCCGAACCCCGGCTTCTGCTCGAGCTCGCCCGCCGGGTTCAGCATCACCTGGCCACGAACCAGTGTCGTCCACGGTCGGCCGCGCACCTTCCAGCCCTCGTACGGGGTGAACCCCGCGATGCCCAGGTGCTGCGACTTGTCGATGGTCCATTCCGGCGCGGGGTCCCAGATGGTGAGGTCCGCGTCGCTGCCAACGCGGATCGCGCCCTTGCGCGGATACAGTCCGAAGATCCGCGCGGGGTTCTCGGCCAGGACGCGCGCGATCCACGTCGGCGGGAGCCCGCGTTTGGCCACGCCCTCGCTCCACATCAACGGCACGAGCGTTTCGAGCGACGGCGCGCCGAACGGGATCGGCTTGCCCTGGGCATCCACGAAGATGTTCTTACGTCCCGGCTCCTTGGCCGCCGGAACGCGCGGCGAGTGATCGCTCGCGACGGTGGCGACGTGGCCGTGCTCGACGCCGCCCCAGAGCGCGCTGCCGTCGGGGCCGCCGGCCGGGCGCAGGGGCGGCCCGATCTTCGCGAACGGTCCCCAGCGCTCCATCTCCTTGTCGGTGAGCAGCAGGTACTGCGGGCACGTCTCCGTCCACACCCGCTGGCCTTCGGCGTGAGCGCGCTTGATGCGCTCGAGGCCGAGCTTCGTCGAGAGATGAACGACGTACACGGGACAGCCGGTGAGGCGGCCGATCAGGATCGCGCGGTTGATCGCTTCCTCCTCGGTCCAGTCCGGGCACGTCGCCGGGAAGTCGATCGGTGTCGTGCGGCCCTCGGCGATCGCCTTGTCCTCGAGGTAACAGAGGACGTCGCCATTTTCGCAATGGAGCTGACAGAGGCCGCCGAGCGCGGCCAGGCGCTCCATGGTCTTCGCGATGAACTCGTCGGACACCATGCGCTTGGGCCGCTTCTTGTACGTCATGAAGAGCTTGAACGAGCTGACGCCCAGCCTCACCGTCTCGGCGAGGCCGTCGAGGACGTGGGGCTCGTGATTGAGGATCATGTGCATGCCGAAGTCGAGGACGGACAGGGCTTGGGCCTCCTCGCGCAGCCGATTGACCGCAGCCGGTACGCCCTCGCCGTCGTCATACACGACGAAGGGCAGGAGCGTGGTGAGCCCGGTGCGGGCGGCGGCCAGCGGCGCCGTCCTCCAGTCGTCGTACTCCGGACCGACGTGCAGGTGGCAGTCGATCAGCCCGGGCAGGACGTACTTGCCGGTGGCGTCGATGACACGGTCGGCCCGCGGCAGCGCGGCCGCGTCGCCGATGGCGACGATTCGACCACCCTTGATCGCGACGGCGGTGTCGAGCACTTCGGTGGCGGTGACGACACGCCCCCCGCTGACGACGACGTCGACGCCGGCCACGCTCATCGGTGAGGCTCCTTCTCCGTCACGGGCGTGAGCAGCATGCCGTAGTGCTGGGGCTGGCGTCGGCCGAGGAAGTTCCAGCGCTTCCGGACCGGCGCGATCTGGTCGAGGTCGATACGGGCGACGACCAGCTCATCGCGCGTCGTGGCCGCCTTCGCGAGCACCTGACCGAGCGGATCGATGATGCAGGAGCCGCCGATGAGCTCGACACCGTCCTCGACGCCGGCCTTGGCCACGCCGACGACGAAACAGAGGTTGGCGTAGGCGCCGGAGCGCATGCAGAGCTCGTTGAGATCGAGCGCAAGCGCGGAGATCGGCGTGTTGTAGCCGATCAGGATGATCTCGGCGCCCTGGAGCGCCAGGCAGCGATAGCTCTCCGGGTAGCGACGGTCCTGGCAGATGGCCACGCCGACCCTCGCGCCGGCACAATCGAACACCTCGTACCCGGTATCCCCGTGGGCGAAGTAGTACGGCTCGTAGACCTGGGCGAAGCCGTCGACCGCCTTCGTTCCCGGCAGGTGGATCTTCCGGAACACGCCGGCCAGTCGGCCGTCGCGATCGGTGAGGAGCGCCGTGTTGAAGTACTTGCCGTCGGCCTTCTCGCAGAACCCGACGTGCACCGCGACGCGCGCCTCGGCGGCCCGGCGCAGCAGCGGCTCGAGCGCCTTGGGCGGCACCTCGGTCTCGAAGAACTGGTCGAAGTCGGTGCGGATCCGCTTGGGGAAGTACGTCGTCAGCGCCATCTCGGGATACACGATGACCTCGACGTCCTCGTGGATCGCCTGCTCGAGCAGGCCGAGCATCCGCTCGACGATCGCCTCGCGGGGCGTTCCGTCCTGGTTGGGGCCCATCTGGGCGGCGGCGACCTTGAGATACCGCGGCATAAGGATTCCTCCGTGACTCTCGCTGATACCTCATTCATCCCGTCGGAGCAAGAGCGCGGATCGCGTCCATCACGCTGCCGCGAGGGTCGGCTCCGGCCGGGCGCGGACTGATGATCGGCAGATCGAGGCCGGCCGCGCGGTACCGCGCGAGACGGTCGCGGCACTCCGCCGGCGTGCCGGCGATCGTGACGGCGTCCACCATCGCGTCGGGGACGAGGCGGGCGATCGTGCCACGGTCGCCGCGATCCCACGCCTCCTTGATCGCGCGCGCCTCCTCGGCAAAGCCGCCCTCCGCGAGCAGTCGGTTGTAGCGCGGGAAGAATCCCGCGTAGAGCGCCACCCCGGGCCTGAGGGCATCGAGCGCTTCGCGACGGGTCGGCGAGACGGCACAGGGGATGAGCGAGGTGATCTCGCCCGGCGGCCGCCCGGCCTGGGCGGCGCCCCGCGCGACGTGTTCGGCGGCGTGCCGCGGAGCCTCGAGCGTGGGCCAGGTCAGCACCACGCCGTCGGCGATCGCGCCGGCGATCTCCAGCATCTTCGGGAAGAGCGCGGCCACGTAGATCGGAATCTCGCGCCGACGTGGGGTGAACCACAGATCGAAGCGCTCGATCGTCACCACGCGGCCGCGGTGCGAGACCGACCCGTCGCGGACGAGCGCGCGCACGATCGCGATCGTGTCGCGCAGTCGAGCGGTCGGCTCGGTGAAGGGCACGCCGTGCTCGGGCTCGACCTGCTCGCGGTGGCTCGTGCCAAGCCCGAGGACGAACCGGCCGGACGAGAGGTGATCGAGCGTGGCCGCTGCCATGGCGATAGTGGGCGCGATCCTGACGAACACGCTGCTGATGCTCGTCCCGAGGCGGATCCGCGTCGTCACGGCCGCGGCCGCACCGAGGACGGCGAACTGGTCGCCGGCGTGGCCCTCGGCCATCCACGCCGATTCGTAGCGGAGCGACTCGGCGAGCCTGACGGCCTCCACGATATCGGCGGGCGCGACTCCGCGACTGAACCCCACGCCGAGCCGAGGCGCGCTCATCGGCGTGAGACGAGCATGTGGTGCTCGAGCCGGCTGAGCAATCTCACGCCGGGCCAGAGGAGCACGAAGTACATCGCCGCGGCGAGCACGATGGGCGATGGGTTGTAGGTGATCGCTTGCGCCGAGCGCGCGGCGTACAGCAACTCGGGCAGCGCGACCACGCTGGCCAGGGAGGTCAGCTTGACGACCTCGAGCGTGTTGCCGATGAGGTCGGGCAGCACCGCTCGGCGGTGACGGTGGTGGGCGCGACCAGGAAGTCGAAGCGCTTGGCCTGAAGTTCCGGTATGAGGCCGGAGAACTCCTGGGCGACGATGTTGACGGGACGTCCGAGACGCCGCGCGATCTCGTTGGCCATGTCGACGTTGAAGCCTTCCACGCCGCCACCGAGCTTCGGCATGGCGTGGGGCGCGAACGTGCCGTCGAGGCCGACTGTCAGCGGCGCTTGCGCGGCGACAGGTGTGGCCAGCGACAACAGCGCGAGAACGAGCGCGACCAGCGTCATCGAGGCCCCTCCCGGTGTCGCGCACTATACAGCGCGGGCCCGCGGCTGGGAAAGGGCGCGCGATCAGTAAAAAGCGGCGCGCAATACCACCAGGAGCGCGACCACCATCGCGCCCGCCAGCAACCGCCAGATGGCGGCACCGGTGAGGAGCTCTCTCATGGCGCCGACGTCGGAGCCGCCGCTGTCGACACGGTCGGCTATTGCGTCGGACCCGGTGGCGGCGTGGCGGGCGGGAGGCCTGGCGGCGGCGGAGGGATCGGCGATTCCGCGACGACCCACACCCACTGGTACGTCGTAGTGACGCCATCCCCGCGCAGCTCGTAGCGGCCGTGCGGGTACTGCACCACACGTGTCTGAGCAACCGGCGCAGGGTGCACGGCGGGCGGCTGATAGACCGGCGTCTGGTAGACGACGGGGCGGGTGGCATACACCACCGGAGCCTGATAGGCGACCGGCGCCGCGTACGCGTACGCCGGACCCCCGTAGTACGGGTAGGGATACGCGAAGGGCGCCACCAGCGCGCTCAGGAACAAGAAGGACGCGAGGCCGATTGCGACACCGCACGGCGCGCCGCAGGCGTGGGCGGGCGAGGTGATCGCGACGAGCAGGACGACGATCAGCGCGAGCGCGACCAGGCTTCGCATGTCACTTCCCCTCTTGCCAGAGCTGGCGCATCTCGCGTTGCAGCTGCCGCATCCGGGTGTTGGCCTGAGCGGCGCGTCCGAGCTGTTCCGGCGTGAGCAGCGCGCGGATGTCGAGCGCCGCCTGCGTGCTGTCGCGCAGCATCTGCTCGCGCAGGTGGCCGATCTGCTGCAGCTGCGGCTGGACGTCGACGAGGTGCACGCTGCCGGGGGCGAGCAGTTTCTCGGCGAGATCGTCCTCGGCCTGCCGGAGCTGTTGCATCAGCGATCGCGCCGACGCGCGGCGGGCAGCGACGAGCTCCTTGACCTTCGCGTCCTGGTCGGGCGTGAGGTTCGCCGAGCGGAGCATCAGTGGCAGCAGCGGCGAGCCACCGCCCATCGGCCCACCACCACCAGAGCGGCCGAGCGGCTGGGCCGCGGCACTCCCGCTCGTGAACAGCGCGGCTCCCGCGAGCATCAGGGCCAGCAGGATCGAGCCGAGCTTCGTCGTCATCGTCGTCGTCTCCCAGGTTTGCTGTCAGCGCGCCTGTTCGTTCGCAGTGTCGCTTTCGCATCCGAGTATTCCCAGGGGATCCGACGAGCAGCCGCCGGCGCCGCCGCCGTCCGAGAGCGCCCCCGGCCCACTGTCGTCACCAGCCGCGAGCGCATCGCGCGCCGAGAACATCGTCGCCGAGATATCGGACAGGAATGCGGTGACTTCTTCCGACGGGGCCGGTGTGACCGCCCGCCACACCGTGATCTCGACCCAGACGAGCAGGGCGATGCCGGCCACGGCTGCGGCGGTGACCGGCACCCAGTAGCGGGGGAGCAGGGACGGCGACCGGCGTGGAGGCTCCGTGTGGAGCAGCACGTCGGTCACGCGATCGAGATCGCGCCCGATTGCGCGATAGCGCGCGTCACACCGGTCACAGGCGGCGAGGTGAGCCCGCTGATTCTCGCGGCCGTTTCCCGCGATGAGCCGCACCAGCGTCCGCTCGGAGAGGCAGCGGCTCATCGGAAGCTCCGGCCGGCGGCCGCTCGCAGCTCGCGCACCGCCCGGAAGAGATGACTCTTCACACTGCCCGTGCGGAGACCGAGCGCGGTGGCGACTTCTTCGGTCGTCCAGCCTTCGAGGTGACGCAGGACGAAGACCTCGCGCTGACGGTCGGACAGCCGGCGGAAGGCGGTCCAGATCCGTCGCAGCGTCTCTTCCCCGATCGCGGCTTCTTCGGGATTGGGCTCGCGTGCGACCAGCCCCACATCCTCGATGCGATCGGTTCGAAACCGCCAGCGTGGCCACCAGCCGGCGCGCCGGCGATCGTGACAGAGATTGACGGCCACGCGGGTGAGCCAGGCTCCCCAGGAGGTAGGCGCCGCGCCTTGGTCCTGCGCCTTGTGGAGCTTCAGGAAGACTTCCTGGACCACTTCTTCCGCCTCCTCGCGGTCCGAGAGCAACAGCCGACACAGGCGCTGAAGACGCCGGGCATGCGCGTCGAACAGGTCGTCATAGCTCGGACCACCCTCCACGCTCTCCTCAGGGGCCGCGCGGCCCCACCGGTGTTGACGAATGAGCAGCGCCGCCGGTTGACTCGCGGCAGTCTTTATTATGGTCCGACTTGTTGTATGCTTGCCGCGGGCTTATGAAGACCCGGAGCCGGTCAGGACAGGTCGAGCCGATCGAGCGGCGCGCCGGTGCCACTATCGTACGGTTCGTGCCGGCGCGGACGGCGCGGGCTGCGGCCCGGAACGGCCGGGCCCTCGATCCCACCCGCTGCGGTAAGTGCGACAGTACCTACATCGTCCGCGAGCCTGCTTTCGTTCACTGCCGCTACTGCGGCGCCATGAATCGCATCCAGAGCGGCTCGCTCCTCGACCAGGAAGAGTTCGAGATGCGCTCCGGCCTCCGACTCGCGTCCTGACGCGGCGATCCTGGAGCGCCTGACCCACATCCTGCCCCGCTGACCGTCTGCATCTTTCCTCCGCATGCGAAGGTTTGCACAGTCACCCGCGGCGGCGGACCGCGGAAGAGGCCTCGGACGTGACCCGGTAGCTTTGCGAAGGCGGTGCGTTACTTGCAACCACCACGGGAGCGATGCCGCTCCTGACCGCCGGGCAGATTGAAGCCTTCTGGCGCACCGGCTTCCTGGCCGTGGAGCGCTTGACGTGCCAGGACGACCTCGGTCGCATCCGGCGCCGGCTCAGCACCCTGTTTGCTCGCTTCCACGAGCTTCCGGGCCGCCACGCCTTCGACCTTGGAGACGAGGGTCGTCACACCGGCGTCCAGCAGATCCCCGAGATCAACTGGACGATCCGTCTCGTGCCCGCCCTCAAGCGGACGCCGACGTTCAGAGCTGCCCGTGCGCTCGCCGCCGAGCTCCTTGGAGGACCGACCGAGCACACCGGCTTCGATCACGCGATCCTCAAGCCGCCGCACAACGGCCGTGCCACGCCCTGGCATCAAGACGGCGCCTACGCTGGCCCCGACAGCCTCGCCACCACGGTGCACTTCTGGATTCCCCTGCACGACGTGTCGCTCGAGATGGGCTGCATGCAGTTCATCCCGGGCAGTCATCTGGGCCCCATCCTGCCTCATCACCGGCGCGCGCACCGGCAGAGCGCTCACGTCATGGAAGTCGACGGCGTGGACGCGACGCGCGCCGTCGCGTGTCCGCTTCGCGCGGGCGGCGCGACCGTCCATCTGCCGCACACGCTCCATCTGACGGGGCCGAACATGACCGACGAGCCCCGGCTCGCGTGGATCCTCGAGTTCGGCCTGGTCCGGCCGCGCGCAGGCTGGCGCGCCTGGCTCGAGGCCCTCTATTCCTGAGTTGAGAGCCCGGCCCGCGCGGAATCCTGATCTCCACGGCAACGTCCCCGACGATGCGCACGCGGCGTTGCTCCTCATCGACGTCGTGAACGATCTCGAGTTCGACGGCGGCGCGGAGCTGCTGACGCAGGCGTTGCCCATGGCCGAGCACCTGGCCGAGTTGAAAGCGCGCGCCCGGGCCCACGGCGTCCCGGTCCTCTACGTGAACGACAACTTCGGACGCTGGCGGTCGGACTTCCGACGCCTCGTCGAGCACTGCCTCGGCGCTGGCCGCGGCCGCCCGATCGTCGAGCGGTTGCAACCCGACGAGGACGATTACTTCGTGCTGAAGCCGAAGCACTCGGGCTTCTTCGGCACCACGCTCGATTTGTTGCTCCACTACCTCGGCGCGCAGACCGTCATCGTCACCGGGCTCACGACCGACAACTGCGTCCTGTTCACGGCGAGCGACGCCTATCGGGCTCACGACCGACAACTGCGTCCTGTTCACGGCGAGCGACGCCTATCTCCGCGACTACGACCTCCTGGTACCCGCCGACTGCGTGGCCGCCATCGATCCGGAGGAGAGTCGGGCCGCGCTACGCCACATGGCGCGCGTCCTCAAGGCCGACACGCGTCCGTCCATCGAGCTCGATCTGGCCGAGCTGGCGGGGCGTCCGCGCGCGGCCTGAGGTCAGGCGGCGCGGGCGACATCGCGCTCGATCGCAGGGCGCAGGCGCCGCTGGAGCAGCGCGACGACCGCCGCTTCTTCCGGTGTGAGCCCCGAGCTGGCCGTGGCCATCCGGCGTTGGGCCCGAGCCTGCAGCGCCACCGTGATGCCGCCGTCGAGATAGGCGTCCATGACGGCGGGGTGAATGTAAGACTTCCGGCAGAGAAATCCTTCGCCGTGAAATCGTCCCCGGTGATCTCGCGCAGGTACGCGTTGACGTCTCGGCCCATCGCCTGAAGATGCCCGTTGGCGAGTGGACAGATCCACACGTCGCTCCAGGCCGGTGGGATCGCCAGGTGGCAGATGCGGGCCAGCGTCTCGCCGTCACGAACGGGCCGGCCATCGACGCCGACGTAACGGAAGCCCTTGCCGCTCCGCACGCGGCGGATCCCCGGGCCCTCGGCACTCACGTAGCGCAGGCCGGCGGCCCGCGCGGACTCCACGGGGTCGGTCACGATCTCGATGTTCCGCCGGGGTGAACGCGCTCGGCCCACGACCCCAGGGAACCGGGCAAATCCGATGCCGGCGGCCGCGGCCTGATCTAGACTCTCCCGGTGGCCTTGCCGCTCACCGGTTACCGGGTTCTCGAGCTGGCCCACCTCATTGCCGGGCCCGCGTGCGGGATGTATCTGGCCGACATGGGCGCCGATGTCATCAAGGTGGAGAATCCCGACAGCGGCGATGCGTCGCGCACCGCGTACGCACTCCACCTGCACGGCGAGAGCGCCGTGTTCGTGACCGTGAATCGCAACAAGCGCAGCCTTGCCCTCGACCTCGCGCACCCCGACGGCCGCCGTGTGTTCCACCGCCTCGTCGAAGGCGTCGACGTGGTGATCGAGGCGTATCGCGGCGGTGTGGCCGAGCGCCTCGGGATCGATTACGACACGCTTGCCGCGCGCAACCCGCGCCTCGTGTACTGCTCGCTGAGCGCCTTCGGGCCGACGGGGCCGTGGCGCGAGAAGCCCGGCCTCGACATGCTCGTGCAGGCCATGGGCGGGCTCATGGCGGTGACCGGTGAGCCCGACGGCGCACCGATCCTCACCGGTGCGCCCGTCGTCGACACCATCGGCGCCCTGCTGGCGGGACAGGGCATCGTCACGGCGCTCCTGCACCGTGAGCGCACCGGCCAGGGCCAGCGTGTCGACGTGTGTCTGCTCGACGGTCTCATGCTGGCTCACGCCGCACGACTGAGCATCTTCCTTGCGACGGGCGAGGAGCCCGGCCGTCACGGCAGCGCGCATCCCTACCTTTCGCCGTTCCAGGCCTTTGCCGCGCGGGACGGCTGGATCTACGTGGCGGCGTGGATCGATCGCCTGTGGGCGCCGTTCTGCGCGGCGATCGAGCGCCCCGATCTCGTGAAGGGCGAACGCTTCGCGACCAACGAGCTGCGCGTGCGCCACCGGGCCGCGCTCAACGCGATCCTCGCGCCGATCTTCACCCACGCCACCGTGAAGGAGTGGATGGCGCGCCTGGAAGCTCGTGAAGTCCTGTGCGCGCCCGTGAATCGCTACGCCGACCTCACGACCGATCCCCAGGTGGCGGCCACCGGGATGCTCGTCCCGGACACGCACCCGCGCGCGGGCGGCTTCACCAGTCTCGGCACGCCCGTGCGGTTCGGGCGCACGCCCGGCACCATCCGGACTCCGGCGCCGCAGCTCGGCGAGCACACCGAGCTCGTCCTGTGCGAAGCCGGCATCGCCGCCGACGAGATCGCACGGCTTCGGACGGCCAAGGTGGTCGCGTGACGAAGGCGATCGAGTTTCCTCCCGGCGCCTTCCGCCGGATGAACGAGGAGGACGATCACCGCTTCTATGCCCAGCCGCGGCGCGTCGTCCACATCGACGACGACGCGATCGCCGCCTTGCGGGGACTCTATGCCGCGCTGGTACCGGCGGCGGCAACCGTGCTCGACCTCATGGCCTCCTGGCGCAGCCACCTGCCGCCGTCCTTCACCGGCATCGTGATCGGGCTGGGGATGAATCGCGACGAGATGCGTGACAACCCGCAACTGGCTCAGGGCATCGTCCACGATCTCAATCGCGAGCCGTCGCTGCCCTTCAACGACACCGCCTTCGACGCGGCGCTGTGCGCGGTGTCCGTGCAGTACCTCACGCGGCCGGTGGAGGTCTTCCGGGAGGTGGCGCGCTGCCTGAGGCCGCATGCGCCCTTCATCGTCTCGTTCAGCAACCGTTGCTTTCCGGAGAAGGCCGTCGCCCTCTGGCACGCGGCTGACGACTCCCAGCATGGGGCCATCGTCACCGCGTACTTCGCGGCCTCGGCCGCCTTCGCCGACGTTCATCAGTGGGCGCACACGTCGCCGGCCGGTGATCCGCTGTACGCGGTGTGGGCGTCGCGCGCCGAGGACACCCGATGACCACGCCGCTGAACCGTCAGATCGTGCTGGCCCGCCGACCGACCGGAGCGCCGCGTCAGGACGACTTCATGCTCATCGAGTCGCCGCCGCCGCGGCCGGGCGACGGCCAGATCCTCTGCCGGACGATCTACCTTTCCCTGGATCCGTACATGCGTGGCCGCATGAGTGAGGGACGTTCGTACGCCAAGGCGGTGGACATCGGACAGGTCATGGTGGGCGGCACGGTGAGCGAGGTGATGGAGTCGCGTCACCCCTCGTTCAAGCCGGGTGACGTCGTCCTCGGCTACGACGGCTGGCAGGGCTGGGCGGTGTCCACGGGCGCCGGGGTTCGGACGCTCGATCCGACGCAGGCGCCGATCGGCATGGCCCTCGGCGTGCTCGGCATGCCCGGCCTGACGGCGTACGTCGGATTGCTCGACATCGGCCGCCCGCGGGCCGGCGAGACCGTCGTCGTGTCAGCGGCGTCGGGCGCCGTGGGCAGCGTGGTCGGTCAGATCGCAAAGCTCAAAGGGTGCCGGGCCGTCGGCATCGCGGGCTCCGAGGAGAAGTGCCGCTTCGTCGTGGACACGCTCGGCTTCGACGCGTGTGTGAATCATCGAAGCGGCGATCTCGTGGGCGCGCTCCGCCTGGCCTGTCCGTCCGGGATCGACGTGTACTTCGAGAACGTCGGCGGCGCCGTGCTCGACGCCGTGCTCCGGCTCGTCAACCCCGGCGCCCGCATCCCGCTCTGTGGCCTCGTCAGCCAGTACAATGCGACGGAGCCGGTGCGAGGGCCCGACCTCCGGCCTGTCCTGGTCAACCGCGTGACGATTCGCGGCTTCATCGTCTCCGACCACAGCGACCGTCAGGCCGACTTTCTGACGGAGATGACGCGCTGGGTGCGCGAAGGACGCGTCCGCTACCGTGAAGACGTCGTCGAGGGGCTGGAGCAGGCGCCGCGTGCGCTCATCGGCCTGCTCGACGGCCGGAATTTCGGCAAGGTCATCGTTCGCGTCGGGCCCGAGCCGGCACGACGTTGATCTGGCATAGTGCGATGGTCAGACGCCCGATGACAGGCGTCCGGGAGGAATGCATGCACGCTCGTACGACCGCGTTCGTCGTGGCCACGCTCGCCGGCGGAGCCCTCGGCGCGCTCTGGAATGCGCCGGTGTTCAGTCGGCTCTACAAGGGCTTCATCGCGCTGTTCATGGACCCCAGCGCCCCGCTGGCCGGCGCCGCGGCCACTGTCGTGCTCGCCTTCGTGATGGGGGTGCCACGCGTCTGTGTCCCCTGATGGACGCCGATGATCTTCACGATCACGCCCCTGGTTCAGGAGGCGAAAACGAGACGGCAGTGGCTGAGGACGCTCGGCATCTTCACGGGCGCGCTTCTCGTGGTGCTGGGCGCCTTCGGCGCGGCCATGGCGTGGGCCGGCGCCGCGGTGGCGGCGAAGGTGACGACACCCTGGGCGCGCGAGGCGATCGCCTCGATCGCGCTGACCATCGTCGGGTTGCTCGCGCTCATGGTCGCCCTCGGTGAGCTCGGCGTGATCCGACCACTGCTGCCCGAAGTACGCACCGTGCCGACCGGCCGGAGCACGAGCAGCCTGTCGCGGCGCGCGCTGATCATCGCCCTCGCCTTCGGCGCGACGATGGCCATCTTCAGTCCGCTGTCCGCGTACGCGCTGGTCATCGGCTGGGTGGCGGCGCGCCAGAGCCCGTGGCTCGGTGCGATCACGCTCATGGCGTACGGCCTGGGCCTGGTCGTTCCGCTCGCCGTGGCCGGCACGCTGATGGCGCGCGGCGACCGTTGTACCCAGGTCTTGCAGGAGCGCGTGAGGCTGGTGGGCGGCGTCGCCCTCGCCGTCGCCGGCGGCTTCATGCTCTCGATGTGGACGCTGCGCGCGACCTGGGCCCTGTTCTTCACGCGCGCCTAGCTCAGCGTGCCTCGCACCTTCGTCCTCCGCCTTGCTCTCGTCCTGGCGCTCGCCGCCTGTGCACGCCTCGAGTCCGGATCACCCGACGTCGGGCGGATCACGATCGTCGACATCAGTGACTGGCACGGGCAGCTCGAGCCGGTCGGCGTGGTCGACGGAGGTCGGACGCGGCAGGTCGGCGGCGCCGCCGCGCTCAAGACCTACTTCGACGCCGAGCGCGCCGCCAACCCCGTCGGCACGCTCGTGGTCACCGCCGGCGACGCCTTCGGTGGAACGCCACCGCTCTCGGCGTTCTTCGACGACGTCCCGGCCGTGCTGGCCGCGAATCTGATGGGCATCGACGTCGACACCCTCGGCAACCACAACTTCGACCACGGCGTCGACCGCCTGCGCGCGCTGATGGCGCGCGCGCGCTTCCCGTACGTCGCCGCCAACATCGTCGCCGCCGACGGCACCCGCCTGGTGCCGCCCTCGTGGCTGGTCACGCTGAACGGGATCAAGGTCGGCGTCGTCGGGATCGGCAACCCGGAGACGCCGTCCGTCGTCGCCGTCGGTCGCACCGGCGAGTTTCAGTTCTTCCCTCCGGTGCCGGCGATGAACGCGGAAGCCGGCGCGCTGCGCGCCCGCGGAGCCGAGGTCGTGATCGTCCTCGCCCACGTGGGCGCCATCGCCGTCGCCGCCGACGGCAGCCCGCGTGGCCAGATCGTCGAGATGGCGCGCGGGGCACGAGGCGTGGACGTCCTCATCGGCGATCACACCGACATGACCGTCAACGCGGTGATCGACGGCGTGCTGGTCGTGGAGAATCGCTCGAAGGGCGTGGAATACGCGGTGATCACCGTGGACTACGATCGGCGAGCCCGGGCCGTCGTGAGCAAGACGGCGGTTCACAAGCGGCCCTGGACCGACGCGGTGCGCCCGGATCCGACCGTGCAGGCGCTGATCGAGGAGTATCGAGCCCGGAGCCGGCCGCTGTTCGACGTCACCGTCGGCGAGGCTGCCGTGCGCCTCGACCGCTCGCGCCAGGAGGAGTCGCGCCTGGGCAACCTCGAGACCGACGCGCTCCGCGCGACCTACGGAACCGACTTCGCCTTCGACGTCTCGGGGGCCCTCCGCGACGACGTGCCGTCCACGTACCAGCCCGCCGATCATCGCCTGCGCCGTCCCGCACCCGGCTACTCGGCAGGGCCGCCGTGGGACGTGGTCGAGGGCGACTTCCACGCCGTCTTTCCCTTCAACAACGTGGCGGTCACGTTTCGGATCAGCGGGCGCGCGCTGTGGGCGGCCCTCGAGAACAGCGTGAGTCACGGCGCCTGGGTCGACGGTCGCTACCGGAACGGTGTGGGGCGGTTCTTGCAGGTCTCCGGGCTGCGCTACACGTTCGATCCGCGCCGGCCGCCCGGCCGCCGCGTCGTGGCGGTGACGCGCGCGAGCGCTGCTCCGATCGCGCCTGACGAGACCATGTACACCGCGGTGACCAGCGACTTCGTCTACAACGGAGGCGACGGCTACGCGAATCTCGCGAATGGAACGGGCGTGACGCGAGAGCCGATCGCCGAGACGATCAGCCGTGCGGTACGCGCGCGCGGACGCGTCACCGCCGCGGTCGAGGGCCGCATCAACGTCGCCCAGTGAGGCGGCGCGTCGCTAGCCGCCGCTCAGCAGACGTTCGATGAGCGTGCGCGTGGCCGGCGACGCCCAGTCGTGAGGGCCGACGCCTCGGGCCAGCAGTCGCCCCTGGCGATCGACGAAATAGACGGTCGGCGGGCCGAACACGCCGTACAGCCGGCCGGTAACGTCACCGCTGGCGTCGACGAGCGACGGAACGACGTAGCCACGCTCCTTCACCGTGCGGCGGACGAGGTCAGCGCTCTCGCGGAAGGCGATGAGCCGGACCTCGAGACCCTTACCCTTGAGCTCGCTGTACATCCGGTTGACGGAAGGTAACTCCTCCCGGCAGGTGGGTCACCACGTCGCCCAGTAGAACAGCAGGAGCACCTTGCCACGGAAGTCCTCCAGGCGCGTCGTCTTGCCGTCGAGATCGGGGAGCGCGAAGGCCGGCGCCGGCTTCGGCGGCTCGTAGGCCTGGAATCCGAGCGCGGTGAAGTCGGGACCGGCGGCGCCGGCGGTGGTCGTGAAGACGCACACCGCCGCCAGCGCCAGACCGATCACCGCATTCACGAGGCGGCGCCGGACTCTCGGATCTGCCGGAGCACTTCGTTGGCGTCGAGCAGATCGAGGGGGTTATCCATCACCTTGACGTACTTCACCGTGCCGTTCTTGTCGAGGATGAAGTACGCCCGCTTGGCGTAGCGGTAGATCGGGCTCTTCTCGTCGGTGACGATCGCGTCCCAGGCGGGAAGCATCTGGCGACGGAAGTCCGAGAGGAGCAGGTGCTGCGTCTTGTTTTCCTTCACGAACGCGTTCAGGGTTGCGACGTGATCGGCGCTGACGCCCACCACCTGGGCGTTGAGGGCTTGGAACTGCGGCAGGGCCGCGTCGAAGCCCGCTATCTCCTTGGTTCACGTCGGCGTGAAGGCCTGGATGGCCGTGTAGATGACGACCGGCCCCTTGCCGAGCAGGTCGCTCAGCTTCACGGGCTGCTGCTGGCCCGCGGCCGGCAAAGCGAACTCGGGCGCCTTCTGACCGACGGCGAGCGCCCCTGCCGTCCCGGTGAGCAAGACACCGGCGAGCAGGGCGAGGACGAAGCCCCGGACGAATGTTGCGCGCATGTGTGGACCCCCCTGGCGTGGCTTGACCGCCACGCCAGTGTACTAACGATCTGAGGAGTCTGCGCGTTCCACCGTCCGGAGGCGGACCTTTCCTTCGGCGGCGAGGAGGGCGAGCAGTGAGCTCGTCGCTGGCTCGCTCATCCCCAGCTTGCCGCCGAGCTCGGCCGGGGTGAGATAAGGATTCACGGCGAGACAGGCGAGGATCTCGTCGTCCACGGACCACCAATCATCCATGCTCGATCTCCTCGCGGTCATCCCGTGATGGCGTTGCCGTCGATGTCGATGAACATCAGCGGACGTTCGGATTGCGCGCGAGCAACCCAGATCGCCGAAGCGACCGCTCCCGTGCGCGGGTTCAGCCCCTGCCACACGCCGCCCGTCGGCGGCCGGCGCGGCAGGCGCGCCGTCTCGTACTTTACCTCCTGGAAGCCGTCGTGCGATAGCGCTCCCATGACTTCTTCGGGTTCGGCCATCCAGCCGTGGGCGGGACCGAGCCAGACCATCCGACCGAGTGCGCGCAACTGATCGAGGGATTCCGGCGCTTCCATGGATCGCCCCTCCACACTCCCGGCCGGTGCGGTGGGCTCCGGGAGTGTCGAAAAAGCGTGCAAGACGATCGCCACGCGCAACCCGGCGTCCGAGGAGGATTCCCTGACGAGCGACGCACGCGGTGTGTGAAGAAGTTTTCCCATAGTGGGGCACGTGACGCTTCCGCGCTGCGTCAGCTGAGGCGCCCGAGCGGGCCGAGATCGAGGTTGAGATCCTCCGGCGTGAGATCGAACTGCTTGGCCATGTCCTGGATCGTTTCTTCGAGGCGCATGAGGGCGAGACCGATCGCTTCCGTCTGCTCGGGCGTCAACGTCTTCGCCTCCATGCGTCTGAGCGTCTGCCGCTCGAACAGCTTGCGCAGGAACTCGACGAGCGTCAGCACCAGCTTGGCGACCGAGCGCTGCACGTCCTCCGGATTCGCATTCCAGCGCGGCGCGATGCTGTCCACGCGCCGCTCGAGCTCCTCCCGCAACGCATCGATGTCACGCACATCGCGGGCGACCAGTGGCGGCCGGGCGGCCGAGCGGCGGCGGCGCGGCGTCCGGCGCTTCTTCACGCGACCGCATCC
Source organism: Candidatus Rokubacteria bacterium 13_1_40CM_68_15 (assembly GCA_001917585.1). Lineage (GTDB taxonomy): Bacteria > Methylomirabilota > Methylomirabilia > Rokubacteriales > CSP1-6 > 40CM-68-15. The sequence goes on along the minus strand of MNEG01000035.1, from coordinate 7,727 downwards.
GGCGCGAATGCGTAGGCGGGCCACGGACCGCTCGGGCTCACGCGCACGCCGTTGAGCCGCGCGCTGGCCGCGGCCACCGTCGCGAGGTAGCGCTCGCTGTCGCCACGCCGGACGAGGTGATAGACGCTCGCCAGCAATGGCGGCCGCTCGTGACGCTCGATCCGCTCGGCGCTGACGAGGCCGCGCAGTGCGCGACGGAGCGGGTCGACCTCGGGCGCGCGCCGCGCGTGCAGGCGGCGGGCGAGATAGCGCTGGCCGGCGCCACCGTCGTCCACGGCGCTCTCGTCCAAGGTCGTCGCCGCCTCACCGTAGATTCGCAACGTCATCTGCTCGTGACCGGCGACGAGCGCCAGCGCCTCGCGCAGCCCGGCGGCCCGCGGAGCCAGTGCGCGGGCCAGCGCTGGCCTGTCGTCGAGCACGGTGCCGAACCGGATCGGCAACACGGCGTCGGTGCGCCCGGCGAGGCGCCGCACCGTGGCGTCATGACGACGAAGCGCGGTCGCCGTCACACGTGGCGAGTCGGGGACGCGGCCGGCGACGACGAGGAGGCCGGCCGCCTCGACCAGCCGCAGTTGCTCACCGGCGAGGCCGCGGCCGAGTGGGCGGCGAACGGGGCGGCCGACGAGCGCGTACAGGTAGAGACTCATGTCTCGGTGAGCCGATCGGCCGCGCAGAGCAGCGCCGACAGCCTGAGATACACGAGGTCGACGTCGGCCAGCCCCAGAAGCACTTCACCCTCGATGAACACGCCCTTGTTCAGGACGTGATCGACGAGATCCAGCAGCGAGGCGTCGGCCTCGCTGAGGATCTGCTGGGCTTTCGAGATGCTCTTCTTCTTCACGTCGAATCGCCCACGAAGTTGTAGGGCGGCCACGGCCCGGTCAGCGTCAGATCGAATCCGCGACGCTCGAGCGCGGCGGCTGCGGCCTTGACGGCCGCGCGGAAGGCCGCGGCGCGTCTGATCGGTACCAGGAACGCAGCGTCGAGCACGACGGTCGTGCCGGTGCCGGCCTGGGCCGGCGTCTGTCGGCGCGCGTCGTCGGCGCGGCGGGCCAGGGCCGAGTAGAGCCGATCGGCCTCGACGCGGGCATCCTTGGCGACGTCCTGCACGGCCTGGCGCTCCCGCTGCTTTCGTACCAGAAAGGCGGTGCCACCGACGGCGCCCGTGGATTTGCCCTCGGTGGCCATGCGCTGGCGCAGCGCGCGCTGCTCGTCGAGCCGAAGGCGCACTCCCCACTCCTGGCGATCGCTGACGCGAGTCAGCACGCGCCGCACCCGCTTGAGCGAGCGTCGGACATGGTCGACGGCCCGGTCGTCGCCGGCGAAGAGCGTGAAGAGCTTCATCGGGATCACGGTCCCGTGACGCGCGAAGTGCTCCACGACGCGCTCGTGGGCCAGCGCGCACGACGACACCCAGCCCAGATCGCGCAGGTGTTGCTCGATGGGCTCGGTGCCGTAACGGCTCAGCGGCGCGTCGGCGACGATCAGGCGCAGCCCGTCGTCGACGTCGAGCGCGCGGACGGGCCCGGTGCCGGCGAGCCCACGCGGTCGGCGCGTCGGCGGCGGCGTGCGCCGCGCGCTCAGCAGGCAGTAGACGTAGGTGGCGGTGCCGTTCGTGTCCGTCATCGGCGGTCCGGAATCCACTGGTCGCGCCAGCGCGAGAGCGCGGCGACCCCGCGCGGCGGAGGTACCTCGGCCGGCGCCAGGATGATAGCGCACGGGCCCGGCGCCCGCCGGGCACGCCGGAGCGCGTCGAGGGCGTGCGACTCGGCGGCTGCCGCGCGGCGGCAGCGCGGACAAGCGGCCGGTGTCAGCGCGTTGACCACGATCCCGCTCACGGTCACGCGAAGTCGCTTCAGGGCGGCGAGCAGCCGCGCCGTCTCGAGGCGCGGCATCTCAGCGGCGCGGGTGACGAGCACGGCGCGCGTCTGGCGCGGCTCGCAGAGCAGTGCCTGGAGCCGCCGCAGATCTCGAGCGATCTCGACGAGATCGGCCCCGAGCTCGCCGAGGCCGATGACCTTGCGGTACTTGAGCAGGATCGCCAGCAGCGCGTGGACCCACTCGAGGGCCGCCGTCGGCATCTCGAGCAAGCGCAGGGCGTGCCCGGTGGGCGCCGTGTCGAGGACGACGACGTCGTAACCGGCTTCGCCGGACCGCGGAAAGAGGGCCTCGATGACGCCGACGATGCCGAACATCTCGTCGAGCCCAGAGGGCGCCAGATCGACCAGATCCTGAACCACCGCGCGATCGAAAGTGGCGTCGAAGCTCGAACCCCCGCGGAGCGCGTCGAAGAGTTCGTCGACCGCGTCACGATACCGTGCACGGCGCTCGGCGAAGGCCGCCTGTGCGTCGAGCTCCACGATGTCGATCCCGGCCACCCGCAGCGGATTCGCGATCGACGTCCCCGCAGTGGTGACGGTCGTGTCCCCGCCGCGCGAGGAGGGGGGTTTGGGGGGAAGCGGAACGGGTCCCCCCAGATCCAAGATATCCGCGAGCGAATGCGCCGGGTCCACCGATAGCAGGAGCACGCGGTGACCCTGCTCGCGCTCGGCCAGGGCGAGCGCGAGCGTCGCCGCACACGAGGTCTTGCCCACACCGCCCTTGCCAGCGACGACGAGGAGTCGCAGCCCCTGGGGCGCCAGTGTGGACAGCCACCCGTCAACCGGTAGTCGCGCGCTACGTGGAGAGGGGGGTCTGGGGGGAAGCGGAACGGGTCCCCTCAGGTGGGGTTTGGGGGGAAGCCGTAGGGGTCCGCCCAACGGCAGTCGCGGTCCCTGCAACTTCATCACCCGAGCAAACCCGCGAAGCGCGGCGACCCCGCGGGGCTCGGCGCCGAGGTCGAGCGCGACGACGAGCGGTCGCCCGGGGAAGGCCGCGCGCGTCGCCGCGATCACGTCGGCCTCGCTGCGCCGCCGCGCCGCGCAGAGCGCGCACCGCCGCGGTGGTGGTGGCGTCACGCGGTTCACGATGATCTCGGCGACCCTCATGCTCGCGTCCTCGAGTACTCGCACGCCGTCGCGCGTCTCCTCGAGTGCCGCCACCTCGGGGAGCAGCACCCACGAGAACGCGCAGCGTCTGGAATCGCGTAGCAACGCCCGGAGCTCGCCGCTCTCACGCTCGATCTCGGTGATGAGCGCGTCGGCGAGATCGGGGCGATACCGACCGCCGAGGCTCTCGGCCAGGAAGCGATGCTTGGCGAGCATCCCGTCGAGCACGCTCGCGATACGCCCGAGTGTCTGGGGCATGGTCAGCAGCCTCAGGGTGTGCCCGGTGGGAGCCGTGTCGACGATGACGTCGTCCCACGGGGCGCCCGCCACCAGTCGCTCGACCTCCACGAGACCGATCAGCTCGTTGACGCCGGGCAGGGACAGCGCAAGGAAGCGATCGATGTCGTCGTCGTCGAGATAGGTGCCGCGAGCGACGATCGTGCGCAGCGCCTGTCGACGCGGCCCCAGCCAGCGCCGAAACGCCCCGTTGGCATCGAGCTCCACGGCCTGAAGCTCTCCACGCCGTGTTGGAATGCGCGTCGGAGATGTGAAGTGTTTCGGAACCGCCGACGTGACTCTCGTCTTTGACGGACGCCCGCCCAATGAGGGCAGCCGCGCGCTACGCGAAGAGGGGGGTCTGGGGGGAAGCGGAACGGGTCCCCCCAGTCGCGAAAGCCGCAGGGGTCCCCCCAACTCCATAGACCCAAAAACGTCGAGGAGAGAATGCGCGGGGTCGGTGCTCACGATCAACACGCGGCGGCCGGTGTCGGCGGCGGCCACGGCACGGGCGGCGGCACAGGTCGTCTTGCCGACCCCGCCCTTGCCCCCGAGGAAGTGATAGTGCGGCGCTACTCCTCGTCCCAGGTCCGCGCCTCCACCCCCGTCACCTTCACGTCGGGGGACGAGAGCGAGGGACCCGCGTCCGCGCGGAGCTCGCGGAGCTGGGCGAGAATCGAACGCTCGAGCTCGGTGAACTCCTCGGCGCTCATCTCACCGAGCTCGAGCCGCATCTGCGCGGCCAGGAGCTCCTCGCGCAGGCGGCCCTCGTCGTTCATCTCGGCATCGACCGCCTGGACGATCTTGCCGAGGACGAACTTGATGCCGCCGATGAGAAGCGAATCGAGGATGATCACTTGGTGTCCTTGGCGCGCTCGAGCTTCAGCCGAATGTTGACGAAGTTGTAGGGCGGCCACGGCCCGGTGTACCGGAACGTCAGCTTGTCGTAGCGCGCGCCCAGCTCCTTCACCTTCTTGTCGAAGGCCGCCTCCTGATCGCGCGAGACGAGGAAGGCGGCGTTCAGGATCATCTTGTCGCCGATGGCCTTGTTCGCCCGCGAGGCGACGCTCACGTCACGGAGCTCGGAGAAGATCTCGGACACGTAGCGCTCGCTGAGGGTCCCCAGCGCGGCGTCGACGAGCCGGCCGTACTGGACACGGGCGAAGTACGTCGATCCCTTCTGGGTCGCGATCTCGCCCTTGAGTCGGCGCACGTCCTCGTCCTGCTTCTCGATCTCCCGGATCATGACGTCGCGGTCCCAGAGGATCTTGAGGCCGAACTCCAGCTTGTCCTCCATCTTGTTGAGCACGTCGCGGAAGGCGTCGTAGGCACCGCGCAGCAGCTCCACGATGTCGTCACGTGTCTTGAACACCGTGCCGAACGACATGGGGATGACGGTGCGCTGGCGCATCACCGCCTCGTTCACCTTCTCGTGGGCCAGCACGTTCTCGCGGGTCGGATCGTAGACCTCTAGCGGCGTGTCCGAGACGACGGCCGCGATGTCCTTGTAGTTGATGGTGTGGACCTCGGACGGCTTGGCGCCGATACCGATGGGGCCGAAGCGCTGCGGATCGTCGGCCTGAATGACGCAGTAGACGTACTTGCCGAGGCTGTCGCCACCGGCCGCCGGCGGTGTGGGCTTTGCCCGAGCCGGCGCCGGCCGGCGAGTCTCGGCCTCGATCGGCTTCTTCTTCGTCGTCATCCGCCGCGTCTTGCCTCCGGTTTTCGACTTCGCCATGGGGTCCCCCGGCGTCCTAGGAAGCGGCCAGGACTTTGCGAATTTCGTTCAAGAGCTGCTCGGGCAGGCAGGGCTTCGTCACGAACGCATCACAGCCGGCCGCCCGGGCTCCCTCCGAGTAACCCTCCAACGCGTGACTCGTCAGCGCCACCACCGGAATCTTCTTCGTCCGCTCATCGGCCTTGAGCCGTCGGGTGGCCTCCCAGCCGTCGATCCCCGGCAGCGACAGATCCATCACGATGAGGTCGGGCAGGAGGCTGAACGCTTGATCGAGCGCCTCGTGCCCGTTGGAGGCCTCGGCGACGCGCATCCCCGCATGCTCGAGATACATCGCGTACATCTCGCGGTTGTCCTGGAAGTCGTCGACGAGCAGGACGAGCGGCGGCCGGTCGGCCGTCTTCATCGATTCGTCGGCGCCCGCGCGCCTGGAGCGCTTCATCACCGCTTGAGACTGCTGGGTATGGCGAGGGTGAAGGTGGAGCCCTTGCCGACCTTGCTCGTGAGCGTGAGCTGCCCACCGAGCATCGTGACCAGGCGCTTCGAGATGCTCAGGCCGAGGCCGGCGCCGCCGAAGGCGCGGGTCGACGACGAGTCGGCCTGCGTGAAGTCCTCGAAGATCCGCGCCTGGTCCTCCTCGGCGATACCGATGCCGGTGTCGCTGACCGCGATGACGACCCGATCGCTGGGCCTGTCGTAGGTGGCGGCGACCTTCACCCAGCCTTCCGGCGTGAACTTGAGGGCATTGGTGAGGAGGTTGATGACGACCTGTTTCACCTTGGCCCGGTCGGTTTCCACCGATGGCAGGTCGGCGTCGATCTCGCGCATCAGCGTCAGCTTGGTGCGGGAGACGATCGGCTCGACCTCGGCGACGATCTCTCCGACGAGGTCGGCGATGGCGAACTCGCCGACGTGGATGGGCATCTTACCCGCCTCGATGCGCGAGATATCGAGGATGTCGTTGATGAGGGCGAGGAGATGCTGGGCCGACGAGTCGATCCGACCGAGACTCTTCCGCTGGGGTGGGGGAACTTCGCCGCTGATCCCCTGGAGCAACATGTTCGTGTAGCCGAGGATGGCGTTGAGCGGCGTCCGGAACTCGTGCGACATGTTGGCCAGGAACTGCGACTTGAGGGCCGACGCCTGCTCGAGCTGGAAGGCCTGGCGGCGCAGCAGCTCGTTTTGCCTGACCAGCTCGGCGGTGGCCTCGCGAACCTTGTCCTCGAGCTGTTCGGACGCCCGCTTGAGCTCCGCGTAGAGTCGCTCGCGCTCACGCGCCTGGGTCAGGTCGTGCAGGATGGTGACGATGCCGATCAGCTCGCCCTGCTGGGAGAAGACCTTGCCGGCGACCGCCTCGGCCGGGAACGATTCGCCCGTCTCCGGGTTCACGAGGCCGATCTCCCCCGTGTGCCGCGTGGTGTCGCTGGCGAAGAGCACGTTGGCGTGGAACGAGGAGAAGTGCGCGTCGTTCGACTGGACGCGCACGAGGACTTCGCTGGGCGCCTCGCTGACGGCGGCGAAGAGCTTCTCGGCCGGCGCGTTCATGAGCAGCGTCACCCCGCCGGGATCGGTGACCAGAATGGGATCGGCCACCGAATCGATGACGAGATCGAGTCGGTCGCGCTCGGCGCGGACCTCTTCCTCGACCAACCGGAGCTTCCGGTAGTTCTCCTCCATCTCCTCGGCGGCCCGTCGCAGATCCATGACGTTGCGGAGCACCGAGACGACCACGACGCTGCCGGTCGGCTCGTGCGTGACGGCGCTGATCAGCTCGAAGAGGAGGTCGGACCCGTCGACGGGGTCGACCAGCAGCAGCTCGCGGCGATGGGTCTCCGTGCGCTGGATGGCCCGCCCGGTGAGCGCCGCCGAGAACAGCATGTTGTTGAGCGCGATGGCGCGGCGCCGGCCCTCACTCTCGCGCTCGGTCGCCACCAGCAGCGCCTCGGCCCGGGCGTTGGCGAGCACGACCCGGCCTTCGACGTCGGTCAACAAGATCGGGTCGGGGACGGTGTTGATCATGCCCTGGACCAGGGCCAGCTCGCCCTCGAGCCGGCGCTGGGCGGATGCCCGGTGCTCGGCGGCGCGCAAGCGCATGAGGTGCCGTCCGAGGATCCCGGTCAGCCAGGTCGCCTCGCGCACCGCGTCGGGCGAAGCCGGGCTCAACAAAATGAGGCCCGGGGCGTCGTCGCCCTCTTCGCCGGAATGATCGAGGGGAAGAACCAGGAAGGGCGCCGAGCCGGTCAAGGGAGGCCTGCGCAGGCGCGGCCCGAAGATCGCCGGGGAGAGCTGGATCGGCCGGGTCGTCCGCAACGCCGCGACCAGCGGATGATCGCGCTGATCGAGCGAGATGGTCATTCGCGAAATCGTGGACGGAGCCGCGCCGTACACGGCCACGGCTCCGAGCTCGCCGGCATCGTGATCGACGAGAAAGCACGCGGCCCGCCGCACACCGACGTGCTCGCCCAGCCAGTCGAGCGACCACTGGGCGCACTCGTGGACGACCTCACACTTGAGCAGAAACTCGGCGAGCGTGAGCCTTGCGTCGCTCCGGCCGATCGGGCCGGGCGTCGCCCGAATCGCGACGGGCCGATTCATCAATTAGACCTGCGCTGGACGCCGCTGCCTTCTGCCATCGGAGTTCGCGGAGCGCGCGGCGAGCTGAGCGCGCAGCGCCGCGTTTTCCTCGATGAGCGCTTCCTGGCTGCGGTTGTCGACGGCGTGGCGCGAGG
>MNEG01000087.1 GCA_001917585.1 Candidatus Rokubacteria bacterium 13_1_40CM_68_15 | reverse complement strand
TCTGAGACATCTCCACGTGATGACAATGAATTTGCGGCATTCTACGCCCGGGCGTAGCGTCGCGGGTGAATCGAAGAGCAACGCCCGACGGAGGCAGCGGGAGGAAGCGCCATGATCGACTGGATTCATGCCGGACCTACGATGACAGCGGCGTTCTTGGGATCCCTGGTGGAGTGTGTCGAAGCGCTGACGATCGTCCTCGCTGTCGGCACCGTCCGGGGCTGGCGCTCCGCGCTCCTGGGAACGGCCGGCGGATTGGCGGTCCTGACCGCGCTCGTCGTGATCCTCGGCCCCGCGCTCGGGGTCATTCCCGTCACCGTCCTCCAGCTGGTCATCGGCCTGCTGCTCTTGCTGTTCGGCCTCAGCTGGCTGCGCAAAGCCGTGCTGCGGGCCGCGGGGGCCATCCCTCTCCACGGCGAGCGCAGCGCGTTCGCGGGCGCGACAGCGGCCCTGGGCAGGACCGGAGCCGCGACGTCGAGCCGATGGGACACCATCGCCATCATCACGAGCTTCAAGGCCGTGATCCTCGAGGGGCTCGAGGTCGTGTTCATCGTGCTCGCGGTGGGGGCGGCCGGTCACATGATCGGCCCGGCGAGCCTGGGCGCCGCCGGGGCCGGCATCGCGGTTGCGCTGGCCGCGGTGGCTCTCCGCCGCCCGCTGGCGCGGGTCCCGGAGAACACGCTGAAGCTCTCCGTCGGCGTTCTGCTCGGAAGCTTCGGAGCATTCTGGATCGGCGAGGGGCTGGGCTTCCACTGGCCCGGAGGGGATCTCGCGATCGTTGGCCTCGCGGGCGGATTCCTGATCGTTTCCCTACTGAGGATTGCGGTTTTACGGCGAACGGGGTCCGAGAAGGTTCAGATCCAACCATTCGGAGAGGTCCAGCATGAGGGCGCTGGCGACCGAACGTGCGGTAGAGACCGGACGCGAGGCGATTCCACACGTTTGGGGCGATGCATGTCCGACGAAACTGTCACGTTTTGGCTTCCGCCCGCATCTCAAGAGTGGGGGACGTCCCCCCCCGCCACTGGGGGACGGCAACGGCACCACATGCCCGCGACAAAAGTAAGGAGGACCACATGAACGATGGCCGTCGCGGCATAGATGAGCCGGACGTCAACGGCCCGCGTCGTTCGAATCCGGCGTTACAGGGGCTCTGAGCTCCCATGTGGATCGTCAGGCTCGCGCTCCGCCGCCCGTACACGTTCGTCATCGTCGCACTCCTCATCGTGCTGCTCGGCGCGGTGACGATCGTGCGCACGCCGACGGACATCTTTCCCGAGGTCAATATCCCGGTCGTCAGCGTCATCTGGTCGCTGACCGGCCTCCCGGTCACCGACATGGAAGCGCGCGTCATCACCACCACGGAGCGCGCGTTCACGACCAGCGTGAATGACATCGAGCACATCGAGTCCCAGTCGATGCCCGGCGTGGGCGTGATCAAGGTCTTCTTCCACCCGAACGCGCAGATCGCCGCGGCGGTCGCGCAGGTGACGGCCATCTCCCAGACGCTGCTGCGCACGATGCCGCCCGGCACCACGCCGCCACTGATCCTCCAGTACAGCGCCTCCAGCGTGCCGATCCTCCAGCTCAGCGTCGGCAGCAAGACCCTGGCGGAGGGCCAGCTCTTCGACTACGCGCAGAACTTCATTCGGACCCAGCTCGCGACCGTACAGGGCGCCTCGGTCACGCTGCCGTACGGCGGTAAGCCGCGGCAGGTCATGGTCGATCTCCATCCGAAGGCACTGCGGGGAAAAGGCCTGTCCGCCGCGGACGTCGTGAACGCGGTGACCGCCCAGAACCTGGTCCTGCCGTCGGGCGCGGCCAAGATCGGCAGCCGCGAGTATCCGGTCCTGCTCAACAGCAGCCCGGACACCATCACTGCGCTCAACGACCTGCCGATCAAGCAGGTGAACGGCAGCGTCGTCTACGTGCGCGACGTCGCGCAGGTCCATGACGGCTTCGCGGTTCAGCAGAACATCGTCGCCAGCGATGGTCAGCGCGGCAGCCTCCTGTCGATCCTCAAGGGGCAGGGCGCGTCGACGCTCGCCATCGTGCAGCGGGTGAAGGCCGCGCTGCCGGCGATCCAGGCCACCCTGCCGCCGGAGCTCCAGATCACCCCGCTGTTCGATCAGTCGATCTTCGTCCGGGCCGCGCTGAGCGGCGTCGTGCGCGAGGCGGCCATCGCGGCGGTGCTGACGGGTCTGATGATCCTCGTGTTCCTCGGGAGCTGGCGAAGCACGGTCATCGTGGCGATCTCGATCCCGCTCTCGATCCTGACGTCGCTCATCCTGCTCGGCTTCCTCGGCTACACGATCAACATCATGACGCTCGGCGGCCTCGGCCTCGCCGTGGGCATTCTCGTCGACGACGCGACCGTCGAGCTGGAGAACGTGCACCGCAACCTCGGCCTCGGCACGGCCCTGCGCCAGGCCATTCTCGACGGCGCCCAGCAGATCGCCACGCCGGCGTTCGTCTCGACCCTCTCGATCTGCATCGTCTTCGTGCCCGTCGTCTTCCTCACCGGCATCGTACAGTTCCTGTTCACGCCGCTCGCCCTCGCCGTCGTGTTCGCGATGCTCGCGTCCTACTTCCTGTCCCGCACCCTGGTGCCGACGATGGTCCACTACCTGCTTGGCAGCGAGGTCGCGCACTATGGGCCCGGCACCGAGCACGCCGCGGGCGGTGACGTGTTTTGGCGCGTCCACCACGTGTTCAACAAGGGGTTCGAGCGGTTCCGCGCGCGCTATCGCGACGCCCTGGCGTGGGCGCTGGATCACCGACCCCTCGTCCTCGTCGCCTTCGGCGGGTTCTTCGCCGTGTCGCTCGCCGTCGCGGTCTTCACGGGACAGGACTTCTTTCCCCAGGTCGATGCCGGCCAGTTCCGCCTGCACGTGCGGGCGCCAGCAAGCACGCGGCTCGAGGCGACGGATCAGCTGTTCAACAGGGTCGAGGACCGCATCCGCAAGACGATTCCGTCGGACCAGATCGGCCTCGTGCTCCGAAATATCGGACTCCCGGTGGGCGGGGTCAATCTCGCGTTCAGCGACAGCGCGACGATCGGGTCGGCCGACGGCGAGATCCTCGTATCGCTCAAGGCCCCGGGCAAGACCTACGACTACGTGAGGGAGCTTCGCCGGCAGCTCCCGGCGGAGTTCCCGGAGGCGACCTTCTTCTTCTCGCCGGCCGACATCGTGAGCCAGATCCTCAACTTCGGTCTGCCGGCGCCCATCGACATCCAGGTGGTCGGCGCCAATCCGGCGAACGAACAGGTCGCCCGCCGCATCGCCCAGCGGATCAGGCCGGTACCCGGCGTGGTAGACGTCCACGTGCACCAGATCACGGCCGCGCCCGCGCTGACCGTCAACGTCGATCGGACCCGCGCCGCACAGCTCGGGCTCACGCAGCGCGACGTCGCGAGCTCGATGCTGGTGTCGCTGGCCGGCAGCAGCGACGGATCACCGAACTTCTGGCTCGATCCGAAGAACGGCGTGAACTACCGCGTGGTCGTGCAGACGCCTCAGTACCGGGTGGACTCGGTCGACGCGCTCCAGAAGGAGCCGTTGCTGGCGACGACGACGGGCGGGGGTCCCCAGCTCTTGACGAACCTTGCCACGGTCGAGCATGGGACGACGCCGGCCGTCGCGAATCACTACAACGTCCAGCACGTGTTCGACGTCTTCGCCAGCGTGCAGGACCGAGACCTCGGGGGCGCGGCGAGCGACATCCGCAAGATCCTCGCCGACGAGCAGAAGAACCTGCCGCGCGGCAGCACGTTGACCGTGCGGGGCCAGGTGCAGAGCATGAACTCGGCCTTCGTGGGACTCGGGAGCGGCATGATCTTCGCTATCGTCCTCGTCTATGCGCTGATGGTGGTGAACTTCCAGTCGTGGCTCGATCCCTTCATCATCATCACGGCGCTGCCGGGCGCCATCGCCGGCGTGCTGTGGGCCTTGTTCGTCACGCAGACGACGATCAACGTCCCGTCGCTCATGGGCGCCATCATGAGCATCGGCGTGGCGACGTCGAACAGCATCCTGCTCGTGACGTTCGCCAACGACGAGCGGCATGCCGGCCACGACGCCGTCAGCGCGGCACTCTCCGCGGGCTACACGCGGCTCCGGCCCGTGCTCATGACCGCGTTGGCAATGATCATCGGCATGTTGCCCATGGCCCTCGGGCTCGGCGAAGGCGGCGAGCAGAACGCGCCGCTCGGCCGCGCGGTCATCGGCGGGCTCGCGGTGGCGACGCTTGCCACGCTCTTCGTCGTTCCGGTCATCTACAGCCTGTTCCGGGCGCGCGCCCCGCGCGTCGAGGAGGAGACCGACCCATCATGAAACGGCCATCGTCGCGCTTCATCATGATCGCGCTCGTCGTTCTCGTCGGCCTCGTGGCGATCGGAGCGGTGCCCCGCCTCCGCCAGAGTGCCGCGCTGCAGCGCATGGCGGCCCCCACGATCCCGACGGTGACGGTCATGACGCCGTCGCGTGCGCCTGGCGCGACCGACTTCACGCTGCCGGGAAGCATCCAGGCCATCCAGGACGTCCCGATCTTCGCGCGCGCCGACGGCTATCTCAAGCGCCGCTTCGTCGACATCGGCGACCGCGTGCAGCAGGGGCAGGTGCTGGCGGAGCTCGACACGCCGGAGCTCGATCAGCAAGTTGCCCAGGGGCGCGCCGCGCTCGCGCAAGCGCAGGCCAGCCTCGCCCAGGCGGAGTCCGCGCTCCAGCAGGCGCGCGCGACGCTCCAGCACAACGAGGCGACGGCGCGGTTCAACGGCATCACACTCGACCGATGGCGCGAGCTCAAGCGCCGTGAGCTGGTGGCCCAGCAGGACGTCGACAACTTCCAGGCCGCGTCCGACGGCAGCCGCGCCGACGTGGCGGCCGCCCAGGCCAACATCGATGCGCTGGCCGCGAGCGCGAACGCCGCGCGGGCCAACGTCGTGGCCAGTGAGGCGAACCTGCGCCGCCTGACGGATCTCCAGTCTTACCAGACGCTGCGCGCGCCGTTCACCGGCATCGTTACCGTGCGCAACGTCGATCAGGGGTCGCTGATCTCATCTGGCAGCGCGACGAACGCGATGCCCGCGTTCCGGGTCGCGCAGATCGACAGTCTGCGCATCTTCGTCAACGTGCCGCAGACGTTCGTGTCGTCCATCGCGCCCGGCTTGTCGACGGACACCGTGGTGCGCGAGCTGCCCAATCGCGTCTTCAAGGCCAGCGTGTTCAGCACGGCGGAAGCCCTCGATCCCGCCTCGCGCACGCTCCTGACCGAGATCCACATGCGCAACGAGGGCACCGTGCTGCGGCCCGGCATGTACGCCGACGTGAACTTTCATGTCACGCGGACGAATCCGCCGTTCCTCCTGCCCGCGACGGCGGTCATCATCCGATCCGGGCCGCCGCGCGTGGCGGTCGTGGGGCCCGATGGCATCGTGCACCTGCAGCAGGTCCAGCTCGGGCGCGACCTCGGATCGACCGTCGAGATCATCGGTGGCCTCGGCGAGCAGGACACGTTCATCCTGACGCCGGCGGACAACGTGGAAGACGGAGCGCGCGTGAATCCCGTGCCTGTTTGAGCCGGCCGATCGGGCACGCCTTTCGGACCTTCGGACACCCCACCCGGGGTATCTCATCATGACATTCCTCTGAAGGAGGTCGTCACCGCACAATGCCGTACTCGGCGTGGGCACCGCTCGCCAGCTCGGCCGATCTCGTCATTCTGCTCGTCCGCGTCATCATGGGCGGCGTCATGGTCTATTACGGCTGGCCGAAGGTGAAGGATCCCCGTAAGACCTTTGAGGATTTCGTCAAGATCGGATTCACACCCGGCTGGTTCTGGGGCACGATCGTGCTGCTCGTGGAGTTCGTTGGAGGGATCGCGATCGTCGTGGGCTTCTACACATGGGTGGCGGCGGCCCTCGTCGCGGTCGAGATGCTGAACGGCACGCTGTGGAAGATCACCAGGGCGCACAAGCCTTTCCCCGATTATTCGTACGACCTGCTCCTGCTCGCCCTCGCCCTCATGTTGCTCGTCGTGGGCCCCGGCGCTTACACGGTCGCCTGACCGACGCGGCGCGGCCTTGACAACCGCGCGCGAAAAGCCAAGAGTCTCGACCCATGTCACCTTCTTCTCGCGCGCGCTGCCTCGTCCCGATCGTCTGCACCGTCCTGTGGCTGGTGGGAGCCTCCGGCAGCGCCGCCGCGCCCGACGGCACGCTCACGATCGCGATGCACTTCACTCCCGTCACGCGCTGGCTCGATCCAGCCGAGGGCGAGAGCACCATCACGCCGTTTCTGCTCCTCTACGCGCTCCACGACGGGCTGCTCAAGCCGATGCCGGGCGTGGGCTCGGCGCCCAGCCTGGCGGAGTCGTGGTCCATGGCCAAGGACGGCCTCAGCGCCGAGTTCACGCTCCGGTCGAGCGCGCGGTTCCACAACGGAGATCCCGTCACCGCCGACGATGTGAAGTTCTCCTTCGAGCGTTACCGCGGCGGCGCGGCGAAGATCCTCAAGGACACCGTGAAGGAGATCCAGACGCCGGCGCCCAATCGCGTGCGCTTCGTCTTCAAGGAGCCGTGGCCGGACTTCCCGGCGTTCTACGGTACGTTCGTCGCGAGCGCCGGCTGGGTGGTGCCGCGGAAGTACGTCGAGCGCGTGGGCGAGGACGGCTTCCGCAAGGCGCCCATCGGGGCCGGACCGTACAAGTTCGCTTCCACGACCAGCTCGACGCCCGGGTTGAGGATCATAGGGAGGCGGATCGAAGGACAGCGCGAACTCGAAGTCGCGCGGGACGCGGAAGCTGCTCGCCGAGGCGGGGTATCCGAACGGCTTCGACGCAGGTGATCTCAGCCCGTTCCCGCCTTACAACGCCATGGGCGAGACGATCCAGGGATGGCTGCAAGCGGTCGGTATCCGCACGCGGATGCGCGCCATGGAACGCGGCGCCTTCATGACGGCGTGGCGGGAGAAGAAGCTGCATGGCGTGGTGCTGACGATCAGCGGTGTCTCGGGGAACGCGGCCACACGGTTGGAGTCGTTCGTCACCAGGAACGGCGCCTTCGCCTACGGCGCGCTGCCCGAGGTGGACGACCTCTTTCGCCGCCAGGCCCGAGAGCTCGACAAGAAGAAGCGCGAAGCGCTCCTGCACCAGATCCAGCGCATCCTGCACGACCAGGTCGTTCAGGCGCCGGTCTATCACCTGGGCTTCCCCATCGGCGTCGGACCGCGCGTGGACGACATCATGGCCACCGCGATCCCGGGCTTCTACATGTCCCCCTACGAGGACCTCAAGCTCCGACGTCCCTGAACAACGTCACGGACCCGGTCGCGGGAGCGTCTTCACCACCTCGGCGTGCGCCATCACGATGTCGGGGGATTCCTGGAGCGCCGCGTGGTACTTGGTCTCGAAGGCGCCGGCCCCGCCCGACCTGAGGAGTCGCTGGGCCTGTCGGAAGAAGGTCTCGACGTCGGCCGGCGGCTGGTCCGCGTCGAGAGCCGCCTCGATGCCCGTGATGATCCCGGAAAGCGGCCGCAGCCACGCGAACCCTTCATCGCCGATGAGCAGCTGGAGGAACTTGCCCGACGTGATCGGCCCGTGCGCCGCTTCCCACGCACGGCGCTCACGCTCCAGCAGAGCCGCATGAAGCCGCAACAAGCGGTCACGAAGGTCGCGCAGGCGTTCCTGGCCGCGCGAAGTCATGGCCATTCCGCTGGCGGACGGTCGAGCGCGGCACGGTCCCAGCGAGCGAGATCGGCCGCAGCGTCGTAGGCACTCTGACAGAACTCGAGCACGGCGGCGTCCGGGGAGGACGCCGATCGCACCGCCTCGTACGGAAGGATGAAGTCGGCCAGTTCGCGGCTGTAGTACGCGTCTGCCGGCCGGAGCGACGTCGCCGAGAGGCCGGGTGGCTCGGGCCGCGCGTACGCGTAGAACGCCGGCTCGGGGACCGCGCCGCTTCCCGGCCAGAACCCGACGCTGATCTCCTCGTGCGAATTCGCCTCACGCAGCATCCATCCGTCACTGTCCGGGTGTGCGGGTGCCCGCCGCCCGTTGAACCGGGTCAGGGCGAGATCGTTGGCGCCCCAGAAAAAATGCACCGGGCTCGACTTTCCGACAAAGCGCCCCTTGAATCGCTTGAGGACCCGATCGGCCTGCAGCAACATCTGGAAGAAGCGATTCGCGTGTGAAGCGTCGTACGAGGCGTGGACGCGATCGTCGCGAAACGGGATCGTGTGCTCGGCCTCCACCGGCACCGGCCACAGCCTGACTGTGATCCCGAGCGAGGCGAGGACCCGAAGGTACTCGTGGTAGAAATCGGCGACCGCTTGCGGCCGCAGCGCGATCCCTCCGCTCGCCCCGTCGCTGGTCTGAACGATCAGCCGGTGCTCGACGAAGTCGAACGCGACCTCGAAGGCGCCCGCGCCGTACGGCATCGGCGTGGTCGTCAGTCCTCGTGCGGTGACGTACAGCGCGACGTGCCACCAGTGGTTCTCGCGCGGAGCGAGCGCGAGCCGCGTCTTGCCGACGATCTGCATCCACATGTGCACGGTGTCGTGCGTCTCGCGCCACTCGGCGAGCGGCAGGCTCGGCCAGCTTGTCGTCATGGGCGAACGCTACCACATTGAACTATGATGCCGGGCACCCATGGACGTCGCGACCTTCGGGATCGGCGCGTCGATCAAGCGGCGCGAGGATCTCCGGCTGTTGACCGGGCAGGGCCGCTTCGCCGACGACGAAAATGCGCCGGGGCAGGCCTATGCGGCGTTCGTGCGCTCGCCGCATGCTCACGCCGACCTGCTCACGATCGACGCGGCGCCCGCGAAGGCGGTCGCCGGTGTGCTGGCGGTGTTCAGTGGGCGTGATCTCGTCGCCGACGGCGTCGGTGGGATCCCGACGCTGATCGCCGAGCGCGGGGGCAACATCCGGAGCCGCGACGGCTCGCCATTCGCCGAGCCGACGTGGCATGCACTCGCGACCGGCCGCGTGCGCCACGTCGGCGAGCCGGTCGCGATGGTCGTCGCGACAACGCCCGCGCAGGCGCGGGACGGCGCCGAGGCCGTCACGGTGCAGTACGCCCCGCGGCCGGCGCTCGTCGACGCTGTCGCGGCTCTCGGCGACGGCGCCCCGCAGCTTCACGCCGGCGTCGCGCGCAATCGCGTCTACGACTGGGAATGCGGCGACGCCGCCGCGACCGCGCGTGCGATCGCCACGGCGGCGCACGTCACGAGGCTCACGCTGATCGACAACCGGCTGATCACCTGCTTCATGGAGCCACGTGCGGCGCTCGCCGCCTGGGACGCCGACAGCGGGCGCTACACCGTTGTCGCCTCGCTGCAGAGCGTGCATCAGCTGGCGGCCAACCTCGCGCGCATCCTCGGCGTGGCGCGCGATCGCGTGCGCTGCATCACCGGCGACGTCGGTGGCGGCTTCGGCTCGAAGATCCAGCCCTACCCCGAATATGTCGCGCTCGCGTGGGCGGCACGCCGCGTCGGGCGCCCGCTCAAGTGGGTGTCGAGCCGATCCGAGGGCTTCGTCACCGACGCCCAGTCGCGCGACCATCGCCTCGCGGGTGAGATGGCGCTCGATGAGTCGGGTCGCATCACCGCGCTGCGGGTGCACTCGACTCAGAACCTCGGCGCCTACGTCGCGACCGGCATGCCGATCTCGATCATCCTCAACATGGAGCGCATGATCTCCGGGCTCTACGCCATCCCGGCGATCCATCTCCGGCTCGAGGGCGCCTTCACCAACACCGTGCCGATCAACGTCTATCGCGGTGTCGGGCGGCTCGAATGCGTCTACACGGTGGAGCGGCTGATCGAGCGCGCGGCGCGCGAGACCGGGCGCGACCCGACGGCGCTCCGGCGCGCGAACATGGTGCGCACGTTCCCGTATCGCACGGCCACCGGCGCCGTCTACGACTCCGGCGATTACGTCGCGCGGCTCGACGAGGCGGTCGAGCGTGCCGACGGCAAGGGATTCCCGGCCCGGCGCGCCGAGGCGGCGAGGCGCGGGAAGCTGCGCGGCATCGGCCTCGGGCCCTACGTCGAGGGCACCGGCGGAGTCCCGCAGGAGTTCGCCGAGGTGCGCGTGCTGCCGGCGGGAGTCGTCGAGGTGCCGATGGGCAGCCAGTCGCAGGGCCAGGGCCACGAGACGGTCTTCGCCCAGGTGGTGGCCGAGCGCCTCGGCGTTCCATTCGAGGCGGTGAGCATCGTCATGGGCGACACCGACCGCGTGGCGAAGGGTGTCGGCACGTTCGCCTCGCGCTCGATGGTGAGGGGCGGCAGCGCCGCGGTCGAAGCGACAGAGATCGTGGTTGCGACGGGCAAGCCGATGGCGGCGCATCTGCTCGAGGCCGCCGTGGCCGACATCGAATACCGCGACGGCATGTTCCGTGTCGTAGGCACGGACCGGTCGATCAGCATCTTCGAGGTCGCGCAGGCCGCGGCCGCCGGTAAGCTGCCGCAGGCATTCGGCACGACACTCGGCGCTGCGAAGTGGCACGAGAACCCGGCGTTCGCGTTCGCCAACGGGTGCGAGGTGTGCGAGCTCGAGGTCGATCCCGAGACCGGTGCCGTCCAGATCGTCGCAGTGACCATGGTCGACGACTCCGGCCGCTCGGTGAATCCGATGATCGTCCACGGCCAGCAGCACGGCGCGGTGGCCCAGGGCATCGGCCAGGCGCTGACCGAGCGGTGCGTCTACGACTCGGCGAGCGGCCAGCTGCTATCCGGATCGCTCCTGGACTACGCGATCCCGCGCGCCGACGATCTCCCTTCGATATCGGTCACGAGCCGTGACGTGCCGAGCCCGACCAACCCGCTCGGCGTCAAGGGCGCGGGCGAGGGCGGCACCGTGGGCGCGCCGGGCGCCGTCATTCACGCGCTCCTCGATGCGCTCGCGCCGCTGGGTGTGACCCACATCGACATGCCGGCCACGCCCGAGCGCGTGTGGCGAGCGATCCAGGACGCGCGCCATCTTCGAGAAGGAGCTCCCGCATGACAACCATCACGCCCAACATCCGGCAGATCACCTCCGGTCTGCGGTTTCCTGAAGGCCCGGTGGCGATGCCGGACGGCTCGGTCATTCTCCTGGAGATCGAGCGCCGCACGGTCTCGCGCGTGACGCCCGACGGGAAGATCCACGTCGTCGCCACGCTCGGCGGCGGCCCGAACGGCGCGGCCATGGGGCCCGGCGGGAAAATCTACGTGACCAACAACGGCGGCCTCAAGTTCATGGACCGCCCGGGCAAGCTCTTTCCGATCGCGCAGGCCGATGATTACAGGACCGGGAGCATCCAGATCGTCGACCCCGAGAGCGGCAAGTTCGAGACGCTCTACGACGCGTGCGATGGACGAAGGCTGTGCGGGCCGAACGATCTCGTCTTCGATGGCGCCGGCGGCTTCTGGTTCACGGACCTGGGAAAGACGCGCGAGCGCGATGCTGATCGCGGCGCGGTCTACTACGCGAAGGCCGACGGCTCCCTGATCCAGGAGGCGATCTTCCCGCTCGAGCGACCGAACGGCATCGGCCTGTCGCCCGACGAGAAGACCCTCTACGTCGTCGAGACGCCGACCGCCCGGTGCTGGGCGTTCACGCTGTCCGCGCCTGGGCAGATCGAATCAGCGAACGGCCCGTATCGCGGCGAGAAGGGCCGGGTGATCGCCGGGCTCGGCGGCTATCAGATGTTCGACTCGCTGGCCGTCGACGGCGACGGCCACATCTGCGTGGCCACCTTGATCACCGGCGCCGTCAGCGACATCTGGCCGGACGGCAGCCGCGTCGATCAGTACAAGCTGCCGGACATGATGGTGACGAACGTGTGCTTCGGCGGTCAGGGGCTGCGCACGGCGTTCGCAACCCTCTCGATGGGCGGCACGCTCGTCAGCTTCGAATGGCCGCGGCCCGGCCTGCCGCTCCACTACCTCAACCGCAAGTGAGCGTCACAGACATGTCGACGATGCTCCGACTCGGCGTAGCCTCCGCCGTCCTGTTCGTGCTAACGTCCTTCGCCATGGCCAACGAAATCTCTCCTTCAGTGCGGTCCGAGCTGGCTCCGACCGGAAAGCTCAAGGTCGGAATCAACTATGGAAACTTCCTGCTCGTCACGTCCTATTCTCCAGGGGCCGACCCCCGCGGTCCTGCCCCCGATCTCGCGCGGGAGCTGGGACGACGGCTGGGCGTGCCCGTCGAGTTCGTTGCCTTCGACACGGCCGGCAAGCTGGCCGACGCCGTCAAGACCGGCGCTTGGGATGTCGCGTTCCTCGGAGCCGAGCCCCAGCGCGCGAACGAGATCGCGTTCACGGCGGCCTATCTCGAGATCCCGGCGACGTATCTCGTTCCGGCCGGATCACCGATCCGCTCCATCGCCGACGTGGATCGCGACGGCGTCCGCATCGCCGTGTCGGACAAGAGCGCCTACGAGCTCTGGCTGAGCCGTAACATCAAGCACGCCCAGTTGATACGGACGCAGGGCATCGACGCCTCGTTCGACACATTCGTCGGCCAGAAGCTCGACGCGCTGGCCGGGCTCAAGCCGAGGCTCCTGATGGACGTCACCAAGCTTCCCGGCGCGCGGCTGCTCGATGGGCAGTTCACCGCGGTCCAGCAGGCGATCGGCACGCCGAAGAGCCGCGACGCCGCGGCGAAGTATCTCCGCGCGTTCGTCGAGGAGGTCAAAGCCTCGGGCCTCGTCGCCGAGGCGATCTCGAAGAACGCCGTCAAGGGCGTCTCGGTCGCACCGCCAGCGCCATGAGGCTCGCCAAGCTCGCGCTGGCCACGCTCGCCCTCGTCGCGCTCGCCGGCTGCACGACCGCGGCACCGCCCGTCAACGGCTCGGCGCTCGCCGTCGACAGCGCGTCGATGGATGCCGTCGTCAAGCGCACGTTCACCACCTACGGCTTCCGGCTGGCGAGCGGCCGCGTCCTGCCCGAGATGACGCTCGCCTACGAGACGTACGGGCGGCTGGCGCCGGACGGGCGTAACGCCGTGCTCGTGACCCACGGCTTCACCTCCAGCGCGCACGCCGCCGGAAAGTACACGCCCGAAGATCGCGCCGCCGGATCGTGGGACGGCCTCATCGGCCCGGGCAAGGCGATCGACACCAACCGATACTTCGTGGTGTCGTCCAACATGCTCGGCTCGTCGTACGGCTCCACCGGACCGCCGTCGACGAACCCGGCTACCGGCAAGCCGTACGGCCCCGACTTCCCCGACATCACCGTGCGCGACATCGTGGCCGCTCAGCGACTGCTGCTCTCCGCGCTCGGCGTGACGCATCTGGTGGCCGTGGCCGGGCCGTCGTACGGTGGGTTCCAGGCATTCCAGTGGGCGGTGAGCTATCCCAAATTCATGGATGGCATCGTGGCGGTGGTGACGGCGCCGAAGATGCGAACCGACATGGAACCGGTCGAGGCGGTGGTGCGCCGCTTCGCCGTCGACCCGAACTGGAACAACGGCTGGCACTACGATCGCGGCGGCATCGCGGCCACGATGGCGACCGTGCGCTACGAGACGCTGACGCGCTACGGCGCCAACGAGTGGCTGGCCGTCTCGATCCCCGATCAGGCCCAGCGCGAGATGCGGATGCGCGAGATGTCAGCCGCGTGGGCGCGAGAGTTCGATCCCAACTCCATGGTGACGCTGCGCAAGGCGCTCACCACGTTCGACACCGTCGGCGACTTCACGAAGATCCGGGCCCGGATCCTCTACGTGCTGTCGCGAACGGACAAGCTCTTCCCACCGTCGATCGCGCCCGGCGTGATGGACGGCCTCGCCAAGGCCGGCGTCCAGGCGAAGTACGTCGAGATCGACAGTGACTTCGGCCATCTTGCGAGCGGGCCGGAGTGGGCCAAGTGGGGCCCGGCGCTGCGGGAGTTCATCAGCTCCCTCGACCGCTAGCCCGCCGGACCCGTTCACCGCGCCGGCGGTTCACGGACGCCTCAGGCGGATCTTCGTGTACTGCCACAGCGGCGCGAACATCGCCCGCTCGTACACGAGCCGCTGGACCTGGTGGAGCATCTCTTCGCGCTTGCCGCGATCGAGCTCGCGGGCCTGCGCGCGCATCAGCTCATCGATGTCGGGATAGCCGCCGTTGGTGTAGGGCGCGCCGCCCACGACGAAGCTCTCCAGGCGCGTGGCCGTGTTGCCGTGGGCCCCGCTGGCGCCGTAGCTGAGGCCGCGGAGCTTCTTGTCGCGCCAGGCCGAGTAGAAGGCAGCGCGCTCCATCGTCCGGAGCCTCGCGCGGATCCCGACCGCTTGCAGATAACCGATGATCGTTTCCCCGAGCGAGAAGTACGGCGGCCCCACCGAGAGCTCGCCGGCGTCGAAGCCGTTCGGATAGCCCGCCTCGGCCAGGAGCTGGCGCGCCTGGGCGAGGTCGTACCGGTAGGGATCGAGCGGCAGCGAGAACTCGAACTCCTTGGGAACGATTCCGCCCGTCAGCCGCGAGAAGCCGAGCGTCTCGGCCTGATTGAGGGCGTGGCGATCGATCGCCTGGGCGGCGGCCAACCGCACGCGGCGATCGTGCCACGGCGACTTCGGATCGAACTGGTCGTGGAAGTTGACCCAGTGGTTCGCGGCGATCGGGGTCGGCACCAGCTTCAGATTCGAATCGCGCTGGACTTCTTGCGCGGTCGGGCCGAGCAGGGCGTAGGCGACGTCGGCTTCGCGCCGCTTCAGCATCGCCAGCCGCGTCGATTCGTCGGGCACGACCTTCATCACCAGCCGCTTGACGCTCGGGACCTTTCGCCAGTACGTCTCGTTGGCCTCCAGCACCAGCTCCACACCGGGCTTGAACGACACGAACCGGTACGGCCCCAGGCCCACCGGCGCCTTCAGGAAGCCGGCGTCGCCGACCTTCTCGAGATAGCGCTTGGGGACGATCCAGCCGGCGGCCGAGGCCGGCGTGCCATACACCGTGAAGAAGTCCGGCCACGGGCCGGCAAGGTGAAAACGCACGCGATGGGCGTTGACGACCTCGACCTCGCGCACGCGCTCCTTGAGGAGCTTGGCCGACGAGCCCTTGTAGCGCTGGAAGCTGAACTGCACGTCCTCGGCGGTGAACGGGTCGCCGTTGTGGAAGGTGACGCCCTTTCGCAGCGCGAAATCGACCACGGTGCCGTCCTTCGAGATGGTCCACGACTCGGCCAGGCTCGGGGCCAGCAGCTGTCCGGGCATCGACTTCACCATCGCGTCGTGCAGCGCGTAGAAGACGAAGAACGGCGTGATCAGCCCCTCGAGGTCGCCCGGGTCCAGCCAGCGCGTGACGAGGCTGACGTGGAGC
>MNEG01000047.1 GCA_001917585.1 Candidatus Rokubacteria bacterium 13_1_40CM_68_15 | reverse complement strand
GGGTCATCTCGCAGCGCCTGGTGCCGAAGCTGGCCGGCGAAGGACGCGTGCCGGCGGTGGAGATCATGATCGGCACCGCGCTCATCCGCGACTGCATCCGGGAGGCGAAGCGAACGCCCGAGATCCCCGCCATCATCACCCAGGGCACCACTCAGTACGGGATGCAAACGTTCGACCAGTGCCTGCTGAAGCTCTATCGCGACAGCGTGGTGTCCTACGAGACCGCCCGCGAGGCGGCCACCAACCCGGACGACTTCGACCTCAAGGTCCGTGGCATCTTCTCGACCGGCGAGCTCACGTTCGAGGGCGAGAAGAAGAAGCAGGAAGACGCGGCCAAGCCGTCGAAGGCGAGCCCCTTCTTCAAGAGGCCATAACCGCCCGCCGGAGAGCTCGTCGTGATCGCACCGGCTCGGCCGAGCCGGGTGGGAGCCGTCGAGCATTCCCCCGCCAGCTCGACGAACACGCGGCGCGTCTGGCCGCGGCTGACCTCCTCTCACGGCGATCGTGGACCCGGGCTGACCTGGCGCGCCGCCTGGTCCGCCGCGGCGCCCCACCCGAAGTTGCCAATGCGGTGGTCGACGACCTCACGACTCGTGGCTATCTCGACGATGCTGCCTTTGCACGCCAGTGGGTGGACACCCGAAGCGCACGCGGTTATGGCGCCGCCCGGCTGCGCGCCGAGCTCCGTGCCCGCGGCGTCGATGCCGCGTCGGTCGACGTCGCCGTCGCCACGCTGGCGCCGGACGCCACGCTGGCTCGCGCCCTCGCCCTCGCCCGGCGGCGACTGCCGGTGATCGCGCGCGGACGATCTGAGCGCGTGGCCGCGCGGCTGAGCGAATACCTGCTGCGCCGTGGCTACGCGACGGGCGTCGTCGTCCGCGTCGTGCGCCAGCTCACACGCGTGGTCGTGACCCCCGACTAAGTGAGCGACCGGCACGCGCGGTGGGTGCGTTCATCCAGGTAGTCTGCGAGACACCGCGCCTGGTGCTGCGCGAGCTGGCCGATGCGGACCTGGCGGCGATCCAGGCCTACGCGACCGACCCCGCCGTCGTGGAATTCCTGCCCTGGGGCCCGAACACCCACGAAGACACGCGTCGCTTCCTGTCCGACGTCATGGCGGCCCGTGCGGCGACGCCGCGGCAGCAGTGGGATCTCGGGATCGTGCTGAGGAGCGAGCAGCGTCTCATCGGCGGCTGTCGCCTCCACGTCACCGATGCCGTCGCGGGCGAGGCGGACGTCGGCTATGTTCTCACGCGCCGCTACTGGGGCCAGGGCGTCGCCTCGGAGGCGGCGCGGGCGCTCGTCGGCTTCGCGTTCACGCGCCTCGGAGCCCGGCGCGTGTGGGCAGTGTGCGAGCCGGCCAACGCCGCGTCGGCGCGCGTGCTGGAGAAGGCCGGACTGCGTCGCGAACGCTTCCTGCGCGCTCACCGGCTCATGAAGGGCCGGTGGCGGGACTCGTACGTATACGCCTGTTACAATGAGCCACGATGACCGGCGACCGCTTGCGTGAAGAGTTTCTCCGCTACTTCGAGGGCCACGGCCACCGGCGTGTGCGCTCGTCGTCGCTCGTCCCCGGGGACGATCCCACGCTGCTCTTCACCAACGCCGGCATGGTGCAGTTCAAGCGTGTCTTCACGGGCGAGGAGCAGCGGGAATACAAGCGCGCCACCTCGTGTCAGAAGTGCGTCCGCGCCGGCGGCAAGCACAACGACCTCGAGAACGTCGGGCGGACCGCCCGGCACCACACGTTCTTCGAGATGCTGGGCAACTTCTCGTTCGGGGACTACTTCAAGGCCGACGCCATCGCCTATGCCTGGGAGTTTCTGACCCGGGATCTCGGGCTCGACCGCGGGCGGCTGATGGCCACGGTGTTCACCGACGACGACGACGCGTTCGCGTTGTGGAAGAAGGTCGCCGGCTTCGGTGACGACCGCATCCTGCGCCTCGGCGAAAAGGACAACTTCTGGGCCATGGGCGACCACGGGCCCTGCGGTCCGTGCTCCGAGGTCCACTTTCATCAGGGCAATCATCTGCCCTGCGCCGAGGAGGCGGCCGGCCGCACGTGTCTCGGCCTGGCCTGCGAGTGCGACCGCTGGCTCGAGATCTGGAATCTCGTCTTCATGCAGTTCTATTGCGATCCGGCCGGAAACCGGACGCCCCTGCCGCGGCCGTCGATCGACACCGGCATGGGACTCGAGCGGATCGCCGCGGTCATGCAGGGCAAGCTCTCGAACTACGACACCGATCTGCTGCGCCCGCTGGTCGATCACGTCAGCAAGCTGTCGGGCAAGCCGTATGGCGCCGACACCGAGGACGACGTCTCGATGCGCGTCATCGCCGACCACGCGCGTGCCACGACGTTCCTGATCGGCGACGGCGTCACGCCGTCCAACGAGTGGCGGGGCTACGTCCTGCGGCGGATCATGCGCCGGGCCATGCGCCACGGCCGCCGGCTCGGACTGCACGAGCCCTTCCTCTACAAGTCGATCGACTGGGTCGCGGCGGTGATGAAGTCGGCGTATCCGGAGCTGATGCCCGAGCGCGCTCGCATCCAGGAGGTCGTCCGCCAGGAGGAGGAGCGCTTCGCGCAGACGCTCGACGTCGGTATGGAGAAGATCGAGGAGTTCTTCACCGCGCAGGGCCGCCAGGGCCAGGGACGGCCCATCGACGGGAAGTTCCTGTTCACGCTCTACGACACGTACGGCTTCCCGCGCGATCTCGCCGAGGAAGTCCTGCAGGATGCCGGCTGGCGCGTGACCGCGGAGACGGACGTCACGTGGACGCGCGAGATGGACGCTCAGCGCGAGCGGGCCCGGGCGGGCGCCGCGTTCGCGGCCGGGGACGCCGACGGATCGGGACTCTATCATCGGCTGGCCGCCGACATCACGCCGGTGCAGTTCGTCGGCTACGAGACGCTCACGTCGCCGGCGCGGATCCTGGCTCTGGTCGACGTCAAGGACGGGCTCCGGCGCGTGACCGAAGTGGCGGAAGGCGCCGAGGTCGAGGTGATCCTCGATCGCACCCCGGCGTACGCGGAATCGGGCGGTCAGATGGGTGACACCGGCACGCTCGTCGGGCGCAGCGGTCGGGGCGACATCGTCGACACGTACTACCGTGGACCGAAGCTGATCGTGCATCGGCTGCGGGTGCGCGCCGGCGGCTTCCGCGAGGGCGAGGACGTGGCGGTCAGCGTGGAGTCGCCGCGCCGCCAGGGCCTGCGCCAGCATCACACGGGCACGCACCTGCTGCACGCCGCGCTCCGCAAGGTGCTCGGTCCGCACGTCGCGCAGGCAGGCTCGCTGGTGGCGCCCGATCACCTGCGCTTCGACTTCTCCCACGGCGCGGCCGTCAAGGATCGCGAGGTGGAGCACATCGAGGATCTGGTGAACGAGCAGGTCCAGGCCAACGTCCAGGTCACGCGCCAGGAGATGGAGCTCGACGAAGCGTTGCGCTCGGGCGCGCTCGCTCTGTTCGGCGAGAAGTACGGCCAGCGCGTCGCCGTGATCAGGATCGGCGACTTTTCCGTGGAGCTGTGCGGGGGGACGCACCTGGATCAGACGGGCCAGATCGGCCTCTTCAAGGTGGCCGGCGAGGGCGCGGTGGCCTCGGGCGTCCGGCGGGTGGAAGCCGTGGCCGGATCGTCCGCGCTGGCCGCCATCGCGCGGCAGGAGCGCGCCCTCAAGGAAGCCGCCGAGATCTTGAAGATCTCGCCCAGCGAGGTCCCGCAGCGGCTGCGCAAGCTCGTGGACGAGCAGCGTGCGCTGGAAAAGCAGCTCCAGGAGATGGAGGCGCGGCTCGCGCGATCGCGGGCCGACGAGCTCGTGGACGGGGCACGCCAGATCAACGGCGTCGCGGTCATCGCGGGCCGCGTGGACGGGCTCGACGCCGAGGGCCTGCGCGCGGTGGTGGATCGCCTGCGCGAGCGGCTCGGCTCGGGAATCATCTGCGTGGCGAGCGTCCAGGACGGCAAGGTCAACCTGGTGGCGGCCGTGAGCAAGGACCTGACGCCGCGGTTCCACGCCGGACGGCTCATCCAGGAGGTGGCAAAAGCCGCCGGCGGTAGCGGAGGCGGCCGTCCCGAGCTGGCCCAGGCTGGCACGAAAGAGCCCGGCCGCGTGGATCAGGCCCTCCAGGCGGTGTACGAGTTCGTCGGTCGGGTTGGGGGCTGAGCGGCTAGAATAGATTTCATGAGTGTCGAGGCTGCCCCGAGCAGCGCCTCGGCCAGCGACGAATCGACGGCCCTCGCTGCCCGGTTGTTAGCGGAAAAGACGGCAGCGCTGGCGAGGCTGGCCGCGGGTATAGCCCACGAGCTACGGAATCCCCTGGCCGTCATCCTCGCCCGTGTCCAGCTCCTCGAGATCGCCATGAAGGGTGGCAAGCCACTGCCGCCCGGCAAGCTCGAAATGACCCTGCGCACGGTCGGCGAGCAGGCCGTGCGGGCGTCCAAGATCATCGAAAGCCTCTCGATCTTTGCCCGGCCGCGCTCGCCCGAGCTCACGTCGGTCGACCTGGCCGAGACCATTGGGCACGTCCTGTCCGACGTCCGGGCGCACATGCCCGAGGACCGCACCGTCACCACCGACGTCGACGTGGCCCCCGAGGTCCACACGGTCGTCGCTGACAACGTCCAGCTCATGACCGCGCTGAGACAGCTCACGATCAACGCGCTGCAGGCCATGCCCGACGGCGGCCGGTTGTGGATCCGCGCCCGTGGACGCGAGGGCAGCGTCGAGGTCATGGTGGGGGATACGGGCAGCGGTGTCGCACCTCACGACGCGCCCAGAATCTTCGATCCGTTCTTTTCGACGAAGCCGTCGGGGGCGGGTCTCGGGCTCTGCGTGGCCCAGACCATCGCCGAAGCTCACGGCGGTAGCGTGCGGCTCGTGGCGAGCGGCGGACCGGGGGCCGAGTTCGTGCTGTCGCTGCCGACGCGATGGAGAGTGCCATGACGGAGACGGAGACTCTGGGACGCCTCTTGCTCGTGGACGACGAGACGCCCGTGCTCGAGGTCCTCAGCGAGTACTTCAGCACGCAGGGGTATGCGGTCGAAACCGCCAGCACGGGGGCCGATGCGCTTTCGGCGGCGCGCCACCACCGGCCCGATCTGGTCCTCCTCGACATCCGCATGTCCGGCATGGACGGCGTCGAAGTCCTGAAGAAGCTCCGTGACCTCGACCCGGGCCTGGCCGTGATCATGGTGACCGCCAACGAGGACATGGCGCTCGCCCGTGAGACGCTCAAGATCGGCGCCTTCGACTACGTCTCCAAGCCGTTCGACTTTCGGTATCTCGATCGAGCCGTGTCGGCCGCGCTGGTGCAGGGCGGCGCCCTGGCGCCGGTCGGTACCGTCGAGGCCGACGCCGATCCCGACTCGCTGCGAGGCCTGGCCTTCCAGGTCTTTCATGCGACCCGCGCCATGACACCGGCGGCGCGCGAATCGGTCGGAACGCGGCTCGAGAGCGCCGTGCTCGAGGTGATGCGCGAGGCGAACGCCGGGCGGTCGATGGCGGCCGCCGCCGCGCTGGCCGAGATCGAGCTGCTGACCATGATCGCGGCCGACCTCGGCGATCTGACCGCGACCGTCCGGTCCACACTCGAGAGCGCGCTGGCCAGCGCGCGAAAGGCACTCTCCCACGTCTGACCGCGGCCGGGGTGTCGAGCACTACCTTCAGATCCTCCACTCGGTCGCCGAGACGGTCAGCCGCAGTCTCGACGTCGAGCAAGTCTTGAAGACGGCGCTCGACTCGCTCACCCAGGTGACCGGCCACGAGATCGCGAGCCTGCACGTACTGTCGGAGGACGGTACCCGCCTGCGTCTACGCAGCGAGCGCGGCATGTCGGCGCACCTGCGCGAGGTCAACCAGACGCTGCCAGTTGGAGTCGGCCTGATCGGCAAGGTCGCCGCCACCGGCGAGACGGTCCTGCTCGATTCCGCCGCCGACGATTCGCGCCTGTTCCCCCCGGCCAAGCGCGCGGTGAAAACGGATGACATCCGCGGCTTCGTGTGCGTGCCCATCCGGAGCCGCGGCCGCGTCCTCGGCACGCTGTCGCTCGGGCGCCAGACGCAGGATCGCTTCAACGATCTGGAGGTGGCGCTCCTCGAGGCGACCGGCCACCAGATCGGCATCGCGCTCGACAACGCCAAGCTCTATTCCGAGAGCCAGCGCCAGCTCGAGGAGCTCAAGCTCACCCAGGCCCAGCTCATCCGCGCCGAGAAGCTCTCCGCCGTCGGCGAGCTGGCCTCGGGCGTGGCCCACGAGATCAACAATCCGCTCACGACGATTCTCGGGCAGGCCCATCTCCTGCTGGCCGGCGGCGACGTGAAGGAGGCCGCGCGCGATCGGCTCAACATCATCGCCGAGGAGACGTCCCGCGCCGCCCGCATCGTCCAGAATCTCCTGATGTTCGCCCGGCACTACACGCCGGAGCGGCGGCCGTGCTCGCTGGCCGATCAAGTGCGCCGGGTGCTCGAGCTCAAGGCCTACCAGCTGCGCCAGGACGACGTCGACATCCGCACCGAGTTCACGCCGTGCCCGCCCGTGTACGCCGACGAGCACCAGATCCAGCAGGTGCTGCTGAACCTGGTGCAGAACGCCCACCAGGCGATGGCCCGGCAGGCGGCGCCCCACGTGCTGACCGTGCGGGTCGGGCCGGTGGACGGCGGCGCCCGCATCGAAGTCCTCGACACCGGGCCCGGCATCCCGCCCGACGTCCTACCCAAGATCTTCGATCCGTTCTTCACGACGAAGCCGCCGGGCGACGGCAGCGGCCTCGGCCTCTCGGTTTCCTACGGCATCATCTCGGAGCACTCGGGACGTCTCTGGGGCGAGAACCGGCCGGACGGCGGCGCCGCGTTCATCGTCGAGCTTCCGGTCGGGAAGACCACCAGCTGATCCGACGGCTGCTCGGTCTCACCGTCGTCGCGATGGCGTTCGCCTGCGTGGCGTGCGCCCGCGTCGGCGGCCCCGTTCCCGGGGCGCCGGTCCATCACCGCGAGCACGGCTTCGCGAACACCAATCCCAGCCATCCGCCGGCGGGCGGCTGGTTCCGGACGCGGTTCTTCGTCGCTCGCATCTGGTCGACGACGTTCAACCCGCGACGGGTGTCACTCCCGATCGTGGTCAACGACGGGGCCCGGCTTCGCGACAACCGTGGCGCGGCGACGGTGACGTGGGTCGGGCATTCGACGCTGCTCGTCCAGCTCGACGGTGTGAACGTCCTCACCGATCCCCAGTGGTCGCAGCGGGCGAGCCCGGTCTCATTCGGAGGGCCCGGCCGGGTGACGCCACCCGGCCTGCCGTTCGAGGACCTGCCCGCGATCCACGCGGTGGTCATCTCGCACGATCACTACGACCACCTCGACGTCGACACCGTCAAACGCCTGGCCGCGAGCCACCGCCCGCGCTTCATCGTGCCGCTCGGTCTCAAGGCGTGGCTCGCCGACCTCGGCATCGACGACGTTGATGAGCTCGACTGGTGGCAGAGCCGCAGCCTGCGTGGCCTGACCTTCACCTGCGTGCCCGCCCAGCACTTCTCGGGGCGCACGCTCTGGGACCGCAACCGTCGGCTCTGGAGTGGCTGGACGATCGCCGGGTCCAAGCGGCTCTACTTCGCTGGCGATACCGCCTACTACGGCGCCTTCAAGGACATCGCCGCCCGCCTGGGACCGTTCGACCTGGCCGCGGTTCCGATCGGCGCCTACACGCCTTCCGAGATCATGCGCGCCAGCCACACCACACCCGAGGAAGCGCTCCAGGTCTTCGAAGACGTGGCGGCCAAGGTGTTCGTGCCGATCCACTGGGGGACGTTCGACCTCGCCGACGAGCCGCTGGCCGAGCCGCCAAAGCGGCTGGCGGCCGAGGCGCAGCGTCGCGGCCTGGGCACCGACCGCGTGTGGATCCTCAAGCATGGCGAGACGCGGAGGTGGTAGTGCGAGCCGCAGGCCGTTCGACGGCCGAGGCGAGCGGTGAAATGGCTCGAAAATGAATGTGCGAGCCGCAGGCCGTTCGACGGCCGAGGCGAGCGGTGAAATGGCGAAGATGACCGTGCGACGCGGGGCGGGTGGCGCGGCATTGTTCGACCACGTGCTCGCCGTCGTTGGTCGCCTGACGGTTTTCCATCTAGCCTGAGCGCCTGCCTGCCCCGGCGGGGAACGGGTCTCACAACGCCGCACCTGCCGCCCCGCGTCGGCAGTCACGACGCCCGCTTCAATACGCGTTTCAGACGGACGCGTGTCAGATGGCTTGCAGCAGCAGCCCTTTCAAGTAACGCGTCTCCGGGATCGTGAGGACTTCCGGGTGATCGGAAGACTGCGTCAGGCGGTCGAGGACGCGCAACGAGACACCGGCGTCGCCCGCGGCTTCGCGGCAGATGCCTTCGAACATCTCGGCCGACACGTGGTGCGAGCAGGAGAACGTCGCCAGGACGCCGCCCGGGGCCAGGAGTCGCATCGCGCGCAGATTCACCTCCTTGTAGCCACGAGCTGCCGCGTCGAGCGCGTCCCGGCCTCGAGCGAATGGCGGTGGATCGAGCACGACGAGGCCGAAGCGCTGCCCTGAGCGGTCGAGCCGCCGCAGCTCGTCGAAGGCATTGCCCGCCACGACCTCAGCTCGATCGGCGACGTCGTTCAGCTTGAAGTTTTCGTGCGCCCCAGAGATGGCTTCCGGCGACGACTCCAGACACACCGCGCGGCGCGCGCCCGCCACGAGGGCGTGGCAGGCGAAGCCGGCGGTGTAGGAGAACGCGTCGAGGACGTCACGCCCGCCGGCGTGGGCGGCGACCCGGAGCCGGTTTTCGAGCTGGTCGAGATAGAGGCCGGTCTTGTGACCCTGCCCGAATGTCACGCCGATCCTGACCCGGCCTTCCTCGACGACGACATGGTCCGGGCCGTGCTCGTCGAGCCAGGTGCGCGCTGGTTCGAAGCCTTCGAGGGCAGCCTGGCTGGGGTCGTCAGCCGAGAACACCGGCACATCGCCGATGACCTCACGCAGCCCGACGGCGACGTCACCTCGGCGCCGCGCCATCCCGAGGGTGAGGCATTGAACGACGGCGACGGGGCCGTAGCGGTCCACCACCAGCCCCGGCAGGGCATCGGCCTCGCTCCAGACGAGCCGGGCCAGGCTTGGCGACGTTCTGCGCTCGGTCCGCCGTGCGACGGCCACCGCGATGCGCCGGCGCAGGAGCGCATCGCCCACGGGCTCGTCCTTCCACGTCAAGACCCGACAGCAGAGCGGGGGGCGCGGATTGTAGAAGCCGCGGCCGACGAAGCGACCGCCGCCATCGACGACGGTCACCGGCGAGCCCGCTTCGACGTCGGTGACGTCCGCCACGTCCCCTTTGAAGATCCAGGGGTGGACGCGTACACGGGCCTCACGCCCGCGTTTGAGCCGGAGTACCGCAGGCTTCATGCGGCAAGCTTACCGGCCGCGGTACGGCTAGACCAGCACGGACCTCGACTTCCGCGTCCGGGCGCTCCGACGCTGCGACAGCTTTCTCTCGGCGTCGAGGTCGAACGTGTAGTAGTTGCAGGTCAGCTCTTCCCCGCGCTCGATGTCGCGCGCGGCAAGGTCTGCCTCGCCGTCGGTCACGTTGGGATCGTCAGCATGGTTGACGTGCCTGGCGTGATCTCCACACAGCACGATGGTTCGCCGGCCGTCGTACATCTCCTCGTAGCCGTATTTGTGCAGGAAGGCCCGCATGGAAGGCGGAAAGGTCGGCAGATCCGAGACGGGCACGCGAACGTCGATCCGGGCGTCGAAGACCCAGATCATCTGGCCTCTGGCGATCCGTTCCTCGGCGAAGACGCCGATCCCGTGAATCTTGCTCGGCCCTATCCGCGTCTTGACCAGAAGCATCCGGCCCCTTTCCCGCGCTCCGGGCTAACGTCGTCGGAGCACGACGACCATCAGTAGAGGGTGCTTGGACCGCTCGAGGATCTGGTGAGGCTTGAATCCGAAGAACCACTGGACGAACTCGAACCCGCCGGCCAGGTCGATCAGGGCTTTGAGCTCCTGCGGGAACACCATCCGGCTCAAATGGGTCTGACGATAGACCTGCCGTGTGCCGTTCTCGACGGCCTCGATGAACATCCGCTCCCGGAAGACCTGGCTGACCGGATTGACCTCGTGCAGCGCGGAGAACGATGCGCGCACGACGAGGCCGCCTCGACGGCGCGACCACGACCAGCTCCGCGCGGGGTCCGTCCATGACGACGCCATGTAGCGGTCGAAGACGTACAGCCCACCGGGCCGAACGGCTCGCGCGACGCACTTGAGGTGGGAGAGGAGCTGCTCGTTGGTCAGGAGATGGCCCTGAGAGTCTTGCATGCAGATCGCCGCGTCCACGGGCTGGCGGAGACGGAAGTCCGTCATGTCGCCCACGACCAGGTCGGCCGTACGGCCCTTGTCGGCGATCCGTTCGCCGAGGAAGGCGATGTTCTTGGGCGAGAGGTCGAGACCCGACATATGGTAGCCGCGATCAGCAAGGCGGATCAGGTGGGGGCCAGTCCCGCACGCGATGTCGAGGACCCGGCGCACGCGGCGCTTGCCGAAGTGCCGGAAGCAGTGGACGAGGAAGTCGACCTCCCGCTTGCGATTCATGTCGAACGCGATCTCGTAGAGCCGCGGGGCTGAGTATTGTGTCAGCGAATGTCCCCCCACCAGGTCAGCATGGCTTCGCGGATCACGCACGACGCCGCGATGCCGGTGCGACCGCTTGGATCCCAGGCCTGAGCTACCTCGACGAGGTCACCGCCGACGACACGACACCGGCCGAGCAGGCGGACGATCTCGACCAGTTCCGGCACGCGCAGGCCGCCTGGCTCGGGTGAGCCGGTGCCTGGTGCCTCCGACGGGTCCAGCACGTCCACGTCGATCGTCACGTAGAGCGGATGCCTGCCGAGCTCTGGCAGGAGCCGGCGGACGGCATCGTACGGATGGATCGCGTGGGCGGGGAAGACGTGTGGCCGCTCACGCTCCCACTCCTCGCGTGAGCCCGTCCGGATGCCGACCTGCCAGACGCGGTCCTCGCCGACCACGTCCATGACCCGCGCCATCGCCGAAGCGTAGTTGAACGGCTCGCCGAGGAACTCCTCACGGGTGTCTGGATGGGCGTCGAGCTGGAGGATTCGCAGGTCGGGGAAGGACGGGAAGACGGCCTCGATCACGGGGACGGTCGCGGTGTGGTCGCCACCGAGCATGAAGGGGATCAGCCCCGGTCGCCACCATGAAGTGATGTCGGCCCGGGCGGCGTCGAGCTGCTCTCGAGGCGGGGCGCCGTCGGGAAGCTCACAGTCCCCGAGGTCGCAGAGCGGCAGATCCTCGAGGTCGAGGCCGAGCGCCGGCGAATACGTCTCGATGGAATCGGAGGCCAGGCGGAGGTCACGAGGGCCGCCGTCGGCGCCCTTGCGAAGGTTGACGCGGCCCTCGAATGGGATGCCGAAGACGACGATCCCGGCCTCGGAGAGAGACCGAGTACAGGCGATGAAGGGTGGCGAGACCGGACGCAATGGCCGGTCGCGAGCCCCGTGCTAGACGAGGTCCTCTTCGGCGAGCAAGGTGATGGCGGCGAGCGCGCAGCCCGTCCGCTCGACCGTGTGCTCGACGGCGAAGACCTTCATCTCCCGGATGGGCTCGCCCCGAACCCGGAAGGCTTCCTCGAGCATCGCCTCGATTGCACGCTCGGCGTGCTCGCGGGTGCCGTGCCCGTGGAACTCCATGATGACGCCGTTCTTGGCCGGATCGTCTGGGATCGCGTAGCCAACGGCCGCCGCTAGCGTTTCGCCCGGCACCTCGCTCGTCATGGCCGCGTACGCGGTGGGAACGAGCGCTCCGGGCTTGATCTTGGGTAGCTCGATGACCGGGACTTCGGGGGGAAGAATGCTGGAGATCTTGACGAGGTTGATGTTGCCGATGCCGGCCGCGAGTAGCGCGTTGTCGAAGGCGTTGAGGGGTGTGCCGCCCTCCGCGTGGCCCACGGTTGCCGCCGCCATCGTGATCCGCTTCGTCATCCGATCGATCCTCCCATCGCCGCTGGGGTCCCGCCTCCTTCTGCAAGCGGCACGCCGTCGCACCGCACATTCGCCACTCTACGGGCCGTGTGAGCGAATGCAAGAGAAAAGTGTGCTCATGTGACGGTCTGATGGTCGCCGCGCGCCCGTTCCGCTCGAACTGACGCTCGATCGCCGAACGCTGAGTGTCTGGTGAGGCGCGTTGCAGGTCTCCGCGGATCGGCGCGACGTCTCGACAGCCTGCTTGGAGGCATCGGCTGGGGTTTGCGCGGGAAACGAAGCGCGTTCGGCGGCGAGTGGAGGAAGTTTCTGATCGCCTCAGGCCGCCGTGCGAGCCGCAGCGCGGTTGGGCTGGGGCCTTGCGCCCGAGGCGAGCCGACGAAAACGATCCAGCCCGCTCGTGTCGCTCGGCTCCGAATGCGGGCGCGACGTGACTCGGTGGCGATCGCGCGGCAAATTTTGCCGGCGCGGGGTCGAAGAACGTGTCAAGTCGCGTTTTTTTCTTGCAATCGCCTACACGCGACCCTACAGTGACTTTGTTTTTGGCTGCGGCAAGTTTTTTTTGCCGCGTGAACAGCGACGCCGATGAGCGCGTTGCAGGAGAGGTGCGGTAGATGGTCGAAGACGAAAGGAGGCCGCTGGATTGAACGCCTTGGGACGACACCTGCTTCTCGAGTTGTTCGATTGCGACTCCGAGTCCATCAACAACCTTGAGGCCGTGAAGAGTT
>MNEG01000019.1 GCA_001917585.1 Candidatus Rokubacteria bacterium 13_1_40CM_68_15 | reverse complement strand
TGCCCGAAGCCGAGGCGCGCGCCCTGCTCGACCTCGACGCCGGGCCGCTGCTCCTCTACGTGGGCCGCATCGCCCCGATCAAGGGCCTGGCCACGCTCCTCGACGCTGTCGCGCGCCTGCGCTCGGCGGGACGGCCGGTGCGCTTGCTGGTCGTGGGCGGTGAGACCGACGAGCCACGCGACGGCCACGAAGCCGACGTGCGCGCCTCCGCGCAGCGGCTGGGCCTGGAGGGTGCCGTCGCGTTCATCGGCGCCCAGCCCCAGGAGGACCTGCGGGCGTACTACGCGGCGGCGGACGTCACCGTCTTGCCGTCGCATTACGAATCGTTCGGCATGGTCGCGCTCGAAGCCATGGCGTGCGGCAGTCCGGTGATCGCATCGCGCGTCGGCGGCCTCACCACGACGGTCCGCGACGGGTTGACAGGGTATCTCGTGCCGGAAGGCGATCCCGACGCGCTGGCCGAGCGGATCGCCCGTGTGCTGGGCGACCGCGAGCTCCGCGCGGGCATGGGCCGGGAGGGCGTGCGCTGGGCCGCGCAGCACCGCTGGCCCTGCGTGGCCGAGGCGGTCTGCCGCGCCTACGCGGGCCTGGCTCCCCGCGCCCGGCCTCACCTCTCCGCAGCCCGCTGCCACTGACGCCAAGCGGCCTTTGACGCCGCCCCCTTAGGGCTGGTCTGACCACTGTGATAGACTCCCGCGCACGGTGGGCACGCTCCTCGATGTTCGCTCCCTCACCACCCACTTCGTAACGAGCGCTGGCGTCGTTCGCGCCGTCGAAGGCGTGGCGTGGGACGTGAACGCGGGGGAAACCGTGGCGCTCGTCGGCGAGTCAGGGTGTGGCAAGAGCGTCTCGGCGCTCTCGATCATGCGGCTGGTGCAGGGGCCGGCCGGCCGCATCGTGGACGGTACGATCCTCTTCAAGGGCCGCGATCTCCTGAAGCTCACCGAGGAGGAGATGCGCCGCGTGCGCGGTCGCGAGATCGCCATGATCTTTCAGGAGCCGATGACCTCGCTGAACCCCGTGCTCACCATCGGCCGCCAGCTCACCGAAGGCCTCGAGATCCACCTGGGCATGACGCCGGCGGCGGCGCGCACCCGGGCCGCCGAGCTCCTCGCCATGGTCGGTATTTCCGATCCCGCCCGCCGGCTGCCCCAGTATCCCCACCAATTCTCGGGTGGGATGCGGCAGCGCATGATGATCGCGATGGCGCTCGCCTGCGATCCCGCGCTGATCCTGGCCGACGAGCCGACGACCGCGCTCGACGTCACCATCCAGGCGCAGATCCTCGAGCTGATGAAGGACCTGTCGCGCCGGCTCGGCGTGGCCATGCTGATCATCACGCACAACCTCGGTGTCGTCGCCCGTTACGCCGATCGCGTGAACGTGATGTACGCCGGGCGGATCATCGAGCGCGGGACCGCGCGCGAGATCTACGGGAATCCGCGCCATCCCTACACGCTCGGGCTGCTCGGCTCCGTACCGCGGCTCGATGAGCCGCGGCGCGAGCGGCTGGCGCCCATCGAGGGGCAGCCGCCCGACCTCACGCGACTGCCGCCCGGCTGTGCGTTCGCGCCGCGCTGCGGGTATCGAGTAGAGCGCTGTCTGGTCGAAGTCCCGCCGCTGCGGCCATTGGGAGATGGGGGCCACGTCACGGCGTGCTGGGAGGCCGACCGCGTTGGTAGTGCGAGCCGAGGAGCAGCTGAGTTGCGGCAGGCAACGAGCGCTACGAGGCGAGCGGTGAAATGACCGAAATGGTGCGAGCCGAGGAGCAGCTGAGTTGCGGCAGGCAACGAGCGCTACGAGGCGAGCGGGCTGTGCGAGGCGATGGGTGCGAGCCGAGGAGCAGCTGAGTTGCCCTGAAATGACCGAGAGGCGCGCTCGGGCGGCGAGCCGAGCGGTGAAATGGTCCGGAAGTGATCACAGACGCCGCGCCGCTGCTCGAGGTCAAGAACGTCGTCAAGCACTTCACCGTCGGCGGCGGAATGTTCGGTGGTCCCCGCGGCATCGTGCGCGCTGTCGACGGCGTCTCGTTCACACTCTATCGCGGCGAGACCCTGGGGCTGGTGGGCGAGTCAGGGTGCGGCAAGACGACGACGGGACGCTGCGTTCTCCAGCTCGAGCGGGCGACCAGCGGCAGCGTCGTGTTCGAGGGCCGCGATCTGACGACGTTGAACGAGACCGAGCTGCGGCCGGTCCGTCGCAAGATCCAGGTGATTTTCCAGGATCCTTACAGCTCCTTGAACCCCCGCATGACGGTGGGACAGATCATCGCCGAGCCGCTGGGCGTTCACGCCATCGTTCCCGATGCGGGACGCCGGCGAGCCCGGGTCCGGGAGCTCTTGAACCGCGTCGGGCTCCTGGCTCGGCACGCCGAGCGCTACCCGCACGAGATGAGCGGTGGCCAGCGCCAGCGCGTGGGTATCGCCCGCGCGCTCGCCATGGAACCGGCGCTCATCATCTGCGACGAGCCGGTGTCCGCGCTCGACGTCTCGATCCAGGCGCAGATCATCAACCTGCTCGAGGATCTCCAGGCCGAGTACCGGCTGACCTATCTGTTCATCGCTCACGACCTCGCCGTGGTGCGTCACATCTCCGACCGCGTGGCGGTGATGTACCTCGGCAAGATCGTGGAGCTGGCCGACCGGAAAGCGCTGTACGATGACCCGCTGCATCCCTACACCAGGGCCCTCCTGGCGGCCGTGCCGATCCCGGACCCCGAGCTCGAGGCCAGGCGCGAGCGAGTGGTCCTGGGCGGTGAGGTGCCGAGCCCCCTCAACCCGCCGGCGGGCTGTGTCTTCCACCCGCGCTGCCCGATCGCGATCGACCGCTGCCGCTCGGTGATCCCCGACCTGCGCGAGATCAAGCCCGGACACTGGGCCGCGTGCCTGCTGGCGTAGAATGAGGCAACCTCAGGCCCGGGTCGGCGATTTCTCTGGAAACAGCAGAACAGGAGAGCCTCAATGCTGAGACGATCCCTTCTACTCGCCACGGCGGTCCTGATAGCGTCGGCGCTGCCGGTCGTCGCCCAGGAGAAGCCTCGACACGGCGGTGAGCTCGTGTTCGTCGTGCCGTCGAGCCCACCGTCCTACGACGCCCACCGCGAAGAGACGTTCGGCACGATCCATCCGATCGCACCGCACTACAACACGCTGCTGCGCACGGACCCGACCGATCGCACCGGTACCAAGGTCGTGGCCGACCTCGCCGAATCGTGGACGATCTCCAAGGACGGGCGCACCTACACGCTCAAGCTCCGCCACGGCGTGAAGTTCCACGACGGCAGCGAGTTCACGTCGAAGGACGCCAAGGCCAGCTACGACAAGATCATCTTTCCGCCGGCGGGCGTGGCCAGCAACCGGAAGGGCGAGTACGTAGACGTCGAAGCCATCCAGGCGCCCGACCCCTACACGATCGTATTCCGGCTGAAGTTTCCGTCAGCGTCATTCCTGAATTCGCTGGCGTCACCGTGGAACTGGATCTACAAGGCCGACATCCTGGCCAAGGACATGCGCTGGTACGAGCAGAACGTGATGGGCACCGGGCCCTTCACTTTCGTCGAGCACGTGAAGGGCTCGCACTGGGTGGGGAAGAAGAACCCGAACTACTGGGACAAGGGCAAGCCCTATCTCGACGGTTACCGCGCAATCTTCATGACGGACTCGGCCGCCCAGGTGGCCGCCGTCCGCGGCGAGCGAGCGATGATCCAGTTCCGCGGCTTCTCGCCGGTCGAGCGGGACACGCTCGTGAACGCGCTCGGCCCCAAGATCACGGTGCAGGAGAGTCCGTGGAACTGCCTCATCCTGGTGGCCATGAACCACGAGAAGAAGCCGTTCGACGATCGCCGCGTGCGCAAGGCCCTCACCCTGGCGCTCGACCGCTACCAGGGCTCGACGGCGCTGTCGAAGATCGCCATCGTCAAGGAGGTCGGCGGCGTGCAAGTGCCGGGCACGAAGTTCGCGACGCCGCCGGCCGAGCTGGAGAAACTGGCCGGTTACAGCCGCGACATCACCAGGTCACGCGCGGAGGCGCGGCGGCTCCTCAAGGAAGCGGGCGTACCCGAAGGCTTCTCGTTCGTCTACAAGAACCGCGGCATCCCCATGCCCTACGAGCCGGTCGGCGTCTGGCTGATCGACCAGTGGCGCCAGATCGGCCTCAACGTGCGGCAGGAAGTCATCGAGGCGGCCAAGTACTACTCGGAGCTGCGGGGTGGCAACTTCGACGTGGCCGCCGACTTTCAGTGCGGCTACACGGTCGATCCCGACCTCGACCTGTACAAGTTCGAGTCCAAGGACGTGAGTCCGTCGAACTACAGCCGCTACGTCGATCGCACACTCGACGAGCTGTACGAGAAGCAGGGACGGGCGACCGATCCCGAGGAGCGCAAGAAGTACATCCGCGAGTTCGAGCGCCGCCTCCTCGACGAGGAGGTCCACTACATCTACACGCTGCAATGGCACCGGATCGTCCCGCACTCGAGCAAGGTGAAGGGCTGGACGATCACGCCGAGTCACTACCTGAACCAGCAGCTCGACACGGTGTGGTTGGCCGAGTGACGTTTCAGCGGCGCCTGACAGTGGGGCGGGGGACCGTCCTCGACCACGAGGTGGGAGGATTGTCGCGACCTCGTGTGCATCGCCGTCACCGTCAAACATCACTGACATGACCCGCTACATCGTCAAGCGCGTGCTGTTGATGATCCCCACACTGCTCAGCGTGGCCGTGCTGGTGTTCTTCCTCATGCGGGTGGTCCCCGGCGACATCGTCGAGCTGCGCTTCGCCGGTGAGAGCTCCTTCGCTCAGAAGGAGAGCCTCGACAAGGAGCGGGCCCGGCTCGGTCTCGACCAGCCGATCTGGAAGCAGTTCGCGTCGTGGATGTGGGGAATCCTCCGCTTCGACTTCGGCACCTCGATGTGGACGGGCGCCTCGATCCTCGATGAGATCCGATTGCGCTTCGCCCTCAGCCTCCAGCTCGCGATCATGGCGACGTTCATCGCGGTGCTGCTCGCCATTCCCCTCGGCGTGGTGGCTGCCCTCAAGCAGGACACCTGGGTGGACTACGTCGTGCGCATCTTCTCCATCGCCGGACTGGCCACGCCATCGTTCTGGCTCGGCATCATGTTCATCCTGGCCTTACTCATCGTCTTCCACTGGCTGCCGCCGATGGTCTACACGCCCTTCTGGCAGAGCCCGATCCAGAACCTGGCCCAGCTCATCTGGCCAGCCCTCGCGGTCGGCTATCGCTACTCGGCGGTCGCCACCCGGATGACCCGCTCAGCGATGCTGGAGGTCCTGCGCGAGGATTACATCCGCACCGCGCGCGCCAAGGGGCTCTGGCAGCAGCTGATCCTGTCCCGCCACGCCCTGAAGAACGCGATGCTGCCGGTGCTCACCGTCATCGCGCTCGAGTTCGCCTTCCTGATGGGTGGGCTGGTCGTCACCGAGCAGGTCTTCAACCTCAATGGGCTCGGGCTGCTCTTCGTGGAATCGGTCGCCCATCGTGACTACACCCTGACGCAGGCGCTGGTGCTGCTGGTCGCTTTCGTCTTCATCTTCGTCAACTTCATGGTCGATCTGGCGTATGCGTGGATCGATCCCCGGATCAAATTCAGGTGAGGGACTGTGGCACGTGAGGTCGCGCCTCGCATCATGGGAACGAACGATCGCAAACCGGGATCGCGGCGGGGCGCGGGCCGCAGTGCGAGCCGAGACGCGTCGCGCGGTGAGGCGAGCAGTGACATGGCCGAAAACCGGGCCCCGGGTGCCCGCGCCCAGCTCAATGATGGTGGTGTGACATGGCCATCCGACCCGCCGACGCGTTCACCGAAATTCCGGAGGTCACCGGGCGCAGGGCGCGCTGGTGGGCGGCGACGAAAGACTTCGTCCGCAAGCGTCCGCTGGGCGCGATCGGTGCCGTGATCGTCCTCGTCAACATCATCGTGGCCCTCGGCGCCGACGTCTTCGCCGCCTACGATCCGCTCGCCACCGACTACGGCGCGATGCTGGCGCGGCCCTCGACGGCGCACTGGCTGGGGACCGATGCCTTCGGTCGCGACGTCCTCTCGCGAATCATCTACGGGTCGCGCACGGCCATGATCGTGGGGTTCGCGTGTGCCTTCTTCGGCGCCACCGTGGGCGCCGTGATCGGCGTGGCCAGCGCCTACTTCGGCGGTAAGGTGGATCTGCTCATCCAGCGCGTGATGGACATCTTCCTGGCCTTCCCACTGATCATCCTGGCCCTGGCCGTCGTCTCCATCCTGGGCACCGGGATCCAGAACGTCATCTTCGCGATCACGGTACCGATGATTCCTCGCGCGTCGCTGGTGGCGCGCTCGAGTGCCCTCGCCATTCGCGAGATGCCCTACGTGGACGCCGCCCGCGCGGCCGGCTTCCGCCACCAGCGGATCATCCTCCGGCACATGCTGCCCAACGTGATGGCGCCGTACCTCATCATGCTCACGGCCTTCCTGGGTCAGGCCATCCTGCTGGAGGCGTCGCTGTCCTTCCTCGGCCTCGGGGTGGCCGAGCCGACGCCGGCGTGGGGACTGATGCTGCGGGGCGCCGCTGTCCAGTTCGCCGAGCAGGCGCCCTGGATGGCGATCTTCCCCGGCCTCGCCATCAGCCTGGCCGTGTTTGCCTTCAACCTCTTCGGTGACTCGCTCCGCGACGCGCTCGATCCACGGCTGCGCACGCAGTAGGCGCGTCGGCGGCCGGAGCCAAGTCGCCGTCTGCTTGACACGTGCCCGGGAAATCAGGTAAAAAATCTTTGGTCTGACCACAATGCCGCCACCCATGGGGGGATTTCGATGCCGTATGTGATCGCTGAGCCCTGCATCAACGTCAAGGACAAGGCTTGCGTCGAGGTCTGCCCCGTCGACTGCATCTACGAGGGGCCGGACATGCTGTTCATCCACCCTGACGAGTGCATCGATTGCGGCGCGTGCGAGCCGGTCTGCCCAGTCAAGGCGATCTTCGCGGAAGACGAGGTCCCCGAGCAGTGGAAGAAGTTCACCGACATGAACAAGCAATTCTTCAAGGACAATCCGGGGGTCCAGCCGGCGAAGAAGTGACGGCGGCCGGCGGTCGAGTCCACCACGAAGGGCCCGTTCGCGGGCCCTTTTGTTTTGCCCATGCGACAGGGCAGGGTGCTCGGTCCGCTGGGCACCCTCGGGGGCAGCCGGTCGGCGAACGTGCGCAAATCGCGAAGACCTGGCGTGGCACGCGCGTTGCCATTGCACCCTGGCATGCGTTTGCCACTGCCGTCCGCCATCGCTCCCACGTCTCCGCCGCCGCCGGCGCCCGGATATCACGGCGCCGTGTCCGACTTCAAACGGCGGCTCATCGAAGCAACCCTGCATCAGATGCGCGGCAACCGCACGCATACCGCGCGTGCCCTCGGCCTGCAACGAACCTATCTGCTCCGCCTCATCCGCGAGCTCGGCGTCGCGGCGCCGCCTCCACCACCGCGACGTCGCAACGGTGTCGAACCCACACTGACACCCGCTCGCCCTCGCTGATCCCGGGCGGCGCTCTTGCGCCGCAGCGCCGCCCGCTACAATAAGCATCGATGGAAGAGGTCTGGGTCACCGGCGCCGGCATGACGCGCATCGGCCGACGGAGCGAGCCGTTGCCCGAGCTGATGGCCGAGGCTGCCCTGGCCGCGCTCGCCATGGCCGGCCTCGAGCGGCCGGAGGCGATCGTGGTCGCGGCGATGAATCCCGAGGAGTTCGTCGGCGACGGCAACTTTGCGTCCAACGTCGCCAGCCACATGGGATTCGCCGACGTTCCCACCCTGCGCGTGGAAACCGCCACGTCGTCGGGAGCCGCCGCCTTCTACACGGGGTTTGCCGAGGTGGCGAGCGGGCTGTGCTCGACGGTCCTCGTCGTCGGCGGCGAGAAGATGACGCACATCGCCACGCCTCGAGTGTCCGAGCTGATCGGGCGCTCCATCGATCCCTACGAGCGGTCGTACGGCGCCACGATGCCCGCGCTGGCCGCGCTCATCACGCGCGCGCTCATGGCCCGCCATGGCGTCGGTGAGCGTGAGATCGCC
The DNA here is from genome assembly GCA_001917585.1 of Candidatus Rokubacteria bacterium 13_1_40CM_68_15. Lineage (GTDB taxonomy): Bacteria > Methylomirabilota > Methylomirabilia > Rokubacteriales > CSP1-6 > 40CM-68-15. The sequence continues at coordinate 45,794 of MNEG01000019.1, read as the reverse complement.
GCCGTCGCCGTGAAGAACCACGCCCACGCCGCCCGCAACCCCCTCGCGCACTTCCCGACACCGGTGTCGATGGACGAGGTGATGGCGAGCCGCATGGTGTCCGACCCACTGCGTCTGTTGCACTGCTGCCCGATCTCCGACGGAGCCGCCGCCGTCGTGCTCAGCGACACGCGTGGCCCCGTGCGCGTGGCCGGCGTTGGGCAGGGCACCGACACGCTGGCGTTGCGTCACCGTCACGACCTCACCTCGTTTCGCGCCACCCAGACGGCCGCGCGCGCCGCCTTCACCATGGCGGGGTTCGGCCCGGCCCGCGTGGACTTCGCCGAGCTGCACGACGCGTTCGCGCCCTTCGAGCTGATCGCGCTCGAAGACATCGGCCTCGTGCCGCCAGGCAAGTCCGGCACGATCACGCTGGACGGCGAGACCGCGCTCGACGGCCGGCTGCCCATCAATCCCTCGGGCGGTCTCAAGGCCCGCGGGCACCCGCTCGCCGCCACCGGGCTCGCGCAGATCGTGGAGTGCGTGTGGCAGCTCGTCGGCCGCGCCGAGGGCCGCCAGCTCAACGCGAGGGTCGCCCTCGCCCACTCCATCGGAGGCCTGGCCACCAACAACTGGGTCACGCTGCTCGAAGCCTCACGATGAAACGTTGTATCGAGGCCGTGTTGGTCGAACGCAGCCACCCCGCACACTCCATCAAACGGGAAGCCGTCCGCGGCCACCCCGCACACTCGATCAAACGGGAAGCCGAACGCAGCCACCCCGCACCCAGGCCAGCCCACCCACGGTTCAAGCCTTTCTCCCACGCTCCGATACAATGATCGAACGCATCCCGGCCTCGCGCTGCTCGCGGTGTGGCCTCATCGTCGCGCCGCCGGCGACTTACTGCCCACATCATCCGGCGCGAATGATCCCCACGACGGTGGCCGGGATCGGCGAGATCGTGTCGTACACGACCCTGCATTCCGCTCCCGAGGGTTTTCGCTCGCCACTTCACATCGCCCTCGTCCAGCTTCAGGGGGGCGCCCGCTTCGTCTGCCACGGCGCCCAGACACGGCGGGTGCGCATCGGCTCCCTCGTCGCCATCGAGGCCGTGGACAACATCTATTACTTCTCGAGCCTGAACGCGCTCGACCGCGCACGTCTGTTCTGGGGCCGCGCCGGCCGCGCCGGCGATCGCGTCAACGCGATGACCCGCAGCGTCGTGCGCCGGCTCTTCAAGGGAGGCGAAAGTGGCCCGAACTAAGCCGCTCGACGGCGTCCGTGTGCTCGATCTCACGCGCGTGCTGGCCGGACCGTTCTGCACCATGATGCTGGCCGACATGGGCGCCGAGGTCGTCAAGGTCGAGGAGCCCGGCAAAGGTGACGACACCCGGAAGTGGCCGCCGTTCGTGGCCGGCGAGGCCACGTACTTCATGTCGGTCAACCGCGGCAAGAAGAGCGTCACGCTCAACCTCAAGGCGCGCGAAGGCCTGGAGATTCTCCGAACCCTGGCGCGCAAGAGTGACGTCGTCGTCGAGAACTTCCGTCCCGGCACGATGGAGCGGCTCGGCCTGGGCTTCAAGGCGCTGAGCCGCCTCAATCCGCGGCTCGTGTACTGCTCCATCTCGGGATTCGGCGAGTCGGGCCCCGAGGCGCATCGCGCCGGCTATGACCTCATCGTGCAGGGCGAGGGCGGCATCATGGACCTCACCGGATTTCCGGACGGCCCGCCGGTGAAGGTGGGGAACTCGATCGCCGATCTCGTGGCCGGGATGTCTGCCGCTCACGGGATCGTGCTCGCGCTGCTCGCGCGCACGCGTACGAAGCGCGGCCAGAAGGTCGAGATCGGCATGCTCGACGTCATGGCCTCGCTCCTGACGTACCAGGCGGGGACGTATTTCAACACCGGCGCCAAGCCGGGCCGCCGGGGCAATCAGCACCCGTCGATCGTGCCTTACGAGGTCTTCAAGGCGGCCGACGCGTACCTCACGCTGGGCGTCGCCAACAACTCGCTGTGGAAGCAGTGTTGCGGAGCGCTGGAGCGCCACGAGCTGGCGACCGATCCTCGCTTCGACACCGAGGCCAAACGCGTCGAGAACCGCGCCGCCCTGGTGCCGTTGCTGAACGAGATCCTCGGCGGGCGCGGCGCCGACGAGTGGCTCAAGCGCCTGGAAGCCGCCGGCGTGCCCGCCGGGCGCATCAAGACGGTCGCCGAGGTGTGCGAGAGCGATCATCTGAAAGCGCGCGGGATGGTGGTGCGCCTGCGTCATCCCAAAGCGGGCCCCGTCACCGTCATGGGCGTGCCCATCCGGCTGCACACGACACCGGGGTCGGTCGCGACGGCGCCACCGGTGCTCGGTCAGCACACCGCCTCCGTCCTCCGCGGCGTTCTTGGCCTGAAGGCGGCCGCCATCGCGCGCCTGCGGCGCGACGGCGTCGTCTGATAGTCGGAGGGGGCGGACGTGACCGCCCCCTCCAGGGCCTCCCCGAGGATTCGACGGCGGCGGCGAAAGCCGCCGCTCGGACTCCAGACGCGGTGGTCAGGAGCGCCGGGCGCCGACGACGACCAGCACGACGCCAGCGGCCACGGCGACGCCGCCGAGGGCCGGCGAGAGCGGGATCGTCTTCTCCCGCTTCGCTTCGACTTTCAGCGGTCCGACATCCACGACCTTCTCCTTGGTTGTATACGTGATGCCCTGCCAGGCCAGGGCGACGAGACCGAGGATGATCAACGCGATACCGACGATCATGATTCCCCGCATAGGGCCTCCCATGCGGCGCTCTAGCTCCAGGCTACACCCAGCCCCGCGCGCGCGCCTTGACGTGTCCGGCGCCCTACCTCATGATGTCGGAATGCGGCGAACGATCAAGATCTACGATACGACGCTGCGCGACGGGACCCAGGGCGAGGGCGTGTCGTTCTCGATGGAGGACAAGGTTCGCCTGGCCGCCCGCTTCGATGCCATCGGCATCCACTACATCGAGGGTGGCTGGCCGGGCTCGAACCCGAAGGATCTCCGCTTCTTCCGCCGCATGCAGGACGTCTCGCTCAAGCACGCGAAGCTCTGCGCCTTCTCCATGACCCGACGCGCCGGGGTCAGCGCCGCCGGCGACGCCAACATGCAATCGCTCATCGAGGCCGGCGCGCCGGTCGCGACGATCGTCGGCAAGTCGTGGGACTTCCACGTCACGCAGGCGCTGGAGACGACGCTGCCCGAGAACCTCGCCATGATCGGCGACACCATCGCCTACCTTCGCCCGAAGATGGACGAGGTGATGTACGACGCCGAGCACTTCTTCGACGGCTTCCGGGCCAATCCCGAGTACGCGCTGGCCACGCTGAAGGCGGCCGCTGGCGCGGGTGCGCACTGGATCGTGCTCTGCGACACCAACGGCGGCACGCTGCCGCACGACCTCGTGGCGATCCTCCAGGTGGTGAAGCGTGAGGTTCCGGCGCGCCTGGGCATCCACGTCCACAACGACGCCGAATGCGCGGTGGCGAACTCACTGGCCGCCGTCCGCGAGGGCGTCGAGCAGGTGCAGGGAACGATGAACGGGTTCGGTGAGCGCTGTGGCAACGCGAACCTGGTCTCGATCATCCCGAGCCTCGTGCTCAAGATGGGTGTCGACTGCATCCCGGAGCCGAACCTCCGCGTGTTGCGCGACGTCTCCCGCTTCGTCTCCGAGCTGGCCAACCGCAAGCCGTGGACGTCCCAGCCCTACGTGGGCGATTCGGCCTTCGCCCACAAGGGCGGCATGCACGTGTCGGCGGTCCTGAAGCATCCGGACACCTATGAGCACATCGATCCGCAAGCCGTCGGCAACCACCGGCGCGTGCTCGTCTCCGAACTCTCGGGCAAGTCCAACATCGTCTGGAAGGCGCGCGAGTACGGGATCGACCTCGATCAGGCCACGCCGGACTCGCGGCGCATCCTGGACGAGCTCAAGGCGCTCGAGGATCAGGGCTTCCAGTTCGAGGGCGCCGAGGCGTCCTTCGAGCTGCTGATGGAGCGCGCGCTCGGCCGCCACCGGCCGTACTTCGAGCTCGACGCCTATCGCGTGATCGTCGAGGAGCAGCACGCCGACGCGCCGGTGGCGGAGGCGACCGTCCGCGTCCGGGTCAAGGGGATCCTCGAGCACACCGCGGCCGCCGGCAACGGCCCCGTCAACGCCCTCGACCATGCCCTCCGCAAGGCGCTCGAGGAGTTCTACCCGAGCCTCAAGACCATGCAGCTGCTCGACTACAAGGTGCGCATCCTCGATGAGTCCAAGGGCACCGGCGCGAAGACGCGGGTCCTCATCACCTCGGGCGACGGCGAGGACACCTGGGGCACCGTGGGCGTCGCCGACAACATCATCGAGGCTTCCTGGCAGGCGCTGGTGGATTCCGTCGAGTACAAGCTGCGGCGTGACGAGCGCCGCGGCGCCAGCCGCTGACGTCCGGCGTGAACGTCGTGATCGTGGACGACGAACGGCCGATCATGCAGCTCTGCATGAAAGTGCTGGAGCTGCAGGGCCACACGGTCGAGGGTTTCACCCGCGGCGAAGACGCCGTGGCCCGGCTGGTCGCCTCCCCGGCTGATCTCCTCGTGGTGGACTACAAGATGCCCGGGCTCAACGGCGTGGAGGTGATCCGACGCGTCCGCGCCGCTCGCCCCGACCAGCGCGTGGTGATGATCACCGGCCACGGCACCGCCGAGGTCGTCGCCGAAGCGACCGAGGCCCGCGTCAATGGCCTGCTCTTCAAGCCGTTCACGCCGAGCGAGCTGGTCGAAGCCGCCGTCGCCGCGCTGAAGACCTGACGCACGCGGCCCTCAGAGCCCGCGCTCGGCGCGCCAGGCCTGGACCTGCTCGGCGTGCTCGCGGTAGTGGTGGGCCGAGTTGCCGTCCACGATCTTCCACGTGGTCTTGCCGGGCTGCCAGCGCTCGGCCGGCACGCGGTCGGCGGCCAGCATGAACTGCTCGTGCGACTTGTCGAACTCGAGCAGCACGTCCGCCACGCTGGTGTCCTTGGCCGCCGCCGTGAACCGCGCGTTCCACCCATCGACGTCGTCGTAGCTGACGCCCTCGGGGATGGGCTTCTCGCCGCGGGCCAGGCGCTCCAGCGCCGGCGCCATCTCACGGTGCCAGCCCGCCATGTGAGCGACGATGTCCTTCACGCTCCACGTGCCCAGCCAGACCTCTGTCATCTGCTCCTCGTTGAGACCGCGCAGCGTCTCGTGGAACGCCTTGTAGTCGCGGGCGGCTTGATTCAACAGGTCTTCTTTCGGTGTCACGGGATCCTCCGGTCGCCCGTCAGGGATGCTCGGCGCGCCGTCACCCCTTGAGCACGTGATTCGCGATCATTCGAGGCAATTGTCTCAGCCTGGTACAGAAGGGGGCAAGTGGAGGGCAAACAGACCGATCTCGTCCGGTATGCGCTCACGCGAGAGGCATCTGACCTCGAACACAGGAGACGGTGGTTTGCTTTTCGGGCGGCCAGCCTGGCGCCTTACGGTATCATCCCCACGTACACGTACGGAGGGCATCAGCCGTCCGTCTGGAGCGTTGGTCCCGTGCGTGTACGAGTAGTCGCCACGCCGGGTCGGCGATGACAGCCTTGCCGTTGGCACACCGGTCGAAGGGGCCAATACTCCGCGATGCGGTCAAAGGTGATCGCGATGACGGTGGTGATGACCTCCCACGACCATCTTCTCCGTCTGACGATACTCCGACGCGTTCGGTCGGCGCCGCGCATGGTGTGGCGGGTCTACCGCGTGAACGCAGCGTGCAGACGGTGCGCCGCCCTGTCGTCCCGTGTCATCGGCGCGTCTCGGCAATTCAGGACACGCCTCGAGACGCTTCTGGCCGCTGCCCGGTGAGGTCCGGGCACCGCCGCCGTCGAGCCACGGCCGCTAACAGCAGGTCGCCTTGATGACGCCCACGACGCGAAGGGCGAGTGCAATCATCAGGGCCAGAAACGCCGCCAGCCCCGCCGCAATGAGGTCCGCATCCTTCATCTTTGCCAGCCTCGTTTCGAAGGATGGGCGCTTCATCGATAGCGGCCTCCGCCTCGTCCCTGCGACACGAGAGCAACACGCGTGCCGTACGGACGAGTGCGGTCCCGTATCGAGCCTCGAGGTGGTTTCCGATCACGCGCGCGAAGGCGGAAGGTCTGTCGACATCACACGACGATGTATTCGTCGCCCGATCTATTCCGTGTGAGTCGGGGGAAGTGTCGAGGACAATCGCGGTTTCGGGCCGACGTACACCTTAAGTTCGGGCGCAGAACGTGAGCCCGTCTCCGATCAGCGCGAGGAAGGCGGAAGCGGCGTCGACACCGCCAACGATACTCTAAAGATGTACTGGATCCGTGTGATGACCAGCGAGCCCTCTCGGATATATCGCTCGGGAGAAAGAACGACGAGACGAGGTGGAGTCGAACGCGGCTCCGTTACCGCTGGACCCTGGGAAAGGCCAGCATGATCATCTCGTCTCGACGCGCTCGACGGCCACGGTCGGCAGGAAGATGCTCTCGCTGCAGGAGTAGCAGCGGAATTGCAGCTCCTCCGTGGACGAGGAGTATCCGGTCAGGGTCACGGGCTGTTCGCAGCGAGCGTGATACATGGCCTCGAGCTTCAGGTACACCGACGCGGGGCGCGGGGTGTCTTCGCGAACATTGGTGACCTCAGCGGAGCGCTCCCGACGACTCCGCGGCGCGTCGGCGCTGCCCCGGTCGTACCGCTTGAAGTCCACGGCGAGACAGGGTTTGCACTCGTCCGTGCCGTCGTGGAACTCAGTCGCCGGCTTCTCTTGGCCGCATGCCCGACAGACCATGTGGTGGACCTCCCTGTAACGTTCGCACTTGCGCGCGGAGCGGATCTCGAAGCATCCCTCCTGCAGTGTTCGCCGGTCGTTTCGGCCGTTCGACGGCGGCCGATGCTGATCGCGCCACTGCAGCGTCACGATTTCCCGAGGGGTCGCGCTTCGATGTGGTGCATGAGCACAGGGAGTGCCACTTCTGCGAGCCGGACTGAACCGTGAGACTGCGAAACACTGCCCGCTCGTGCCGACTTCCGAGACGCAGAAGTGTCGTCTTTTGCGACGGGGACGTGGCCGGCGAAGGCGCTTGTCCGCTCGAATCGGTTCCTCCCGTAAGACCAAGCACATCGCGGTGGCTCCGATATGGTGACGAAGTCCGGTTTCTGAAGCCCGCTCGAAGTTCTTCCGTTCTCACTCTGGCACGAGCCATGCTCCAGTCGCGCCGCGGTGTAGCTAGCGGTGACACTGGCACCGCAGTCCCCCAGGAGGGAAATGATGAGACGGTTAGCCTGCCTTGCGGCAATGTCGGTCATGATCATCGGCCTGGTCGTCGTCGTCCGCGCCCGTCGGCCGATACCGCACGAGGGTACGAGCACACGGTTGCGGCACAGATCTCAAGAAAAGGCGGGGCGATGAGCGTTCAGACCGACGTGCCGACGACTCCAGCCGTGATGCTGTCGGCGACCCGCGAAAGTACCGTGTGTGACGAGGAGGGCATACTGGCCGGAATTTTCGGCGCGGCCATCGTGGCCGTCTGGTTCTTGCTCCTCGATGCGGTCAATGGTCGGCCACTCTACACACCGACCGTGCTCGGCACCGCGCTGTTTCGGCACAACGCCAGCCTCCCGGGGTTCGACACGTTGACGGTGTCACTGGAGATGGTCGGCCTGTACACGGCAGCTCACTCGCTGGTCTTTGCGGCGATTGGTCACTTCGCATCGCGACTGCTGGCGATTGCCTTGCGCCATCCGGAAGTCGGCTTCGGTATTCTGGTGCTCTTCGTGGTCTTCGAGTTCGGTGTCACGGTCAGTCCCGTGTTGTTTGCGGCCCCGGTCGTGCGGGCGCTCACGTGGCCGGCGCTACTCGTTGCGAACCTGCTGGCGACGGCGGCGATCGCAGGGTACCTCTGGCGTCGCCATCCAACGCTGCGGGTGAGCCCATAGTGGAAGCAGAGAACGGACAGCGGCCTGGCGGCGTTACTGGCTCATGTCTCGCACGAGATGTCTCGATCAAAGAGCGCGTTGAGCCCGAGGGTGAAGACCAGAGCGACCTTGTTTTTGAGTCCCACCAACCGCTGGAGGTACGCCATCCGGTAAAACAACCATCCAAGCCGGCCGTGGAACTTGATTCCGAGGAGATTCACCAGGGCCACGCCGCCCCCAAGGCCGACGATGTTTCCCGTGAAATCGAAGAGGAAGGGTTCCGGGGCTCGACCCTGGATAGCATTGACGATGTTGCCGGCGGCGCGGACGCCCTGGCGGATCGCCACCGGCGCCACCGGTGGGTAAAGTCGACTGTGCCGTCGATCGGTGACCGCCGCCGCATCCCCGATCACGTAGGCCTCAGGATGCGTCGGGATATTCAAAAAGTCGTCCGTCTCAACGGCTCCCCGAGGCGTCTTGGCGACGCGCAGGTGAACGAGAGCCGGATTGGGCTGCGTCCCACCGGTCCAGATCAGCGTATGGGTGCGGATCCTTTCCTCACCGCCATTGAGCTCGACGTCGGCCGCGGTGGCCCCGGTCACGCGAGTGTTGAGTCGTAGCTCGATCCCACGCTCGGTGAGCTCCTTCTGCCCGGCCTCGGCAAGCTTCCGATCGAAATGAAGGAGGATTCGATCGGCCCCATCGACCAGGACCACTCTGAACAAGGCCGGATCCAGAGGGTAGTACTTGAGGAGGACCGTGTGGATCAGATGATGGAGTTCTGCGGCGATCTCGACGCCGGAGGGGCCGGCGCCGGCGACGACGACGGTGAGGAGCTCCCGCCGACGATCGGGATCAGGCTCGGCGACGGCCCGTTCGACGAGCCGGATGACATGGTTGCGGATTCTCACCGCGTCGGGCACCGAGGTCAGCGGGAGACTGTGGCTCTCGAGGTCGGGGTTGCCGAAGAAGAACGGGACACTGCCCAGCGCCACGATCAGGTAATCGTAGGGAATCGAGGGGCTCCCGATCCGTACGGTACGCGCATCGAGATCGAACCCGCTCACTTCGGCCTGGAGGAAGCGAAACCCCGCCTTCTTGGCGAGGAGCCGGAACGGATAGCTCACGTGAGCCGAACCCAGCGTCGCCGCGGCAACCTCGGGCAGAAGCGGTGTAAACGTGAAATAGTTTCGCCGGTCGATGAGGGTCACCTCGACCAGCGCGGACTCGAGCTCCTTCTGGAGCGTGAGGGCCGCATACAATCCGGCAAAGCCTCCTCCGACGATCACGACCTTTGCGGCCTTCCTTCGCGCGGACGTCACGAATCATCCTCCCAAGCGACGCAGGGCGTGGGGGTAGTACACGAGCATCGTCCCGAGCATCGTGACGGCGATCACCAGCATCATGCCGACCAGTTGCGTGGCGAGACACCAGAACATGATCTTCGGATCTTCCTGAAGGTACTGGGGCTTCTTGCGGCTCAGCCAGAGAAACGCACCGTAGACGATCACGATCACGGTGGCCAGGGTGGCCTTCACGTACAACCACGTGCCGAGCGGTGAGTCGAACGACGCCACCGATCCGGTCAGGCCGTCCCGAACTCCGACGATCATCGAGAGCACGACGAAGAACAAGCCCGCGGCGGTGTTCAAGCGCGCCAGACTGTAGATCCGGTTCTCGAAGATCGACGTGGCCAGGCCTTTGAACAACCAGTAGTACATGGTGATGAAGGCCATCAGGAGCAGCGCAATGTGAAGGTGGACGAACAGCGGATGAAGAACCCCCTGCATTTCGACGCTCCTTACCCGGAAGGTCCATCGTCATGCGGCCACGGGAGCGACCCTCGGCGATCATAGCGTCACAGGTCGTCAAATCGACTGCGATTTTTGCCGCCCGGCGAGATGGCGCTCGCTTGCTGGCGGAGATCGTCCGTGCTGCGAGGAATACACCTCACCAGGAATAGATCTCGCGAGGAATACATCGTGCGATTGATGTCGACCGGGCTTTGACCGCGCACGGGGTGATCAGAAGCGCCACCGAGCGTTCGTACCAGAGCCCGGGCGTTCGTTCCCGCCAAACGGCGATTGGTTCCCGACACTTCGCCGCTCACTCGCGATGATAGATCGCGCGAGCAATACATCGCCGGGTGATGTCGACGAGCTTCGACTTCGCGCGGTTGATCGGGAACCCGCGCCGGCATCGCACCAAATCGTTCGATGAACGTCGCCGGCACAACCGCGACGTTCTTCGACACTTTCACTCGACCGCGCGTGGAGGCAGGCGCGGGCGCCTTCGGTTCGGCACGCCGGTTGCTCTTGACCTCGCCGGCAGGCAACTCGACCGACGGAGGGACGGCGCCACCTCAGCTGAGGATGTGGGCGGCAGGGTAGCCGTCCGACGGAATTTCACCCGCGCTGAATCACACATGGCGGTACGAGGCGACGACATGAACAACCCCTCGCGTCGGGCTCCGGAGCAACCCGCCCACTTCATCGGTGTCGACCGCCGACGCGCCGAGCGCTATTACGTGAGCGTTCCGATCGAATTCCAAGGCGGCCGTGGAACGACTCGCGATGTGAGCGAATTCGGGGTCCGCTTCGAAACTGACGGATGGTTCAGGCCGGGGGCCCTCATAAGATTTCTGCTCCTGTTCAATGACATCGCCGGATACCCATCGTGGCGTATTGCGGGGGCGGGGGAGGTGCTCCGGGTGGAGGAATATGGGAGCCGATCGGTCGTCGCCGTGCGGGTGACGACATACGGGCTCGGCTGAGACGACAGGAGCCGGACGCGATGGCACTGAAAACGTGACGAACTCGTTCACGACGTATTGCACGGGTCACGGAGATTCCCATGACTGAGCAGAAGAGAAAGGCAGTGAGGCCGAGCGGCGTCGACGGAGGCGAAGCGGGAAGCGCCGAGGTCACCAAGAAGGGCAAGAAGCTCAAGGAAGACATCGACAAGATCATCGACGAGATCGACGACATCCTCGAGAAGAACGCCGAGGAGTTCGTGAAGAGCTACGTGCAGCGAGGGGGCGAGTAATCGCCCCCGTTTCGGGCGTGGAGGTACGCCGACGGTGCCACCTCTTGCCTGGGCGACCGCACTAACACGTGTTCCGCGACGCCGTTGAAGCCTTCCTCTATGCTCGCCGGGGCGGCCGCTTCTGTTCGGGGTGCATCGGGAAGGCGACCGGCCTGACGTCGAAGGAGGCGTTCTCGGCCGTGAATGCGGTCCGCATTCATCGGCGACAGCTCCGCGTCGACCTCTCGGCCTGTACGACATGCGGAAGGATCAGAGCGATCTTCTGGATCGAGAGCGACGCCGACCGACCGCCCGCGAAGCCGGGTCGTAAACGCTTGCGGTGAGTACGAACGAGTAACGCGACGACCTTCACCAGGTCGGCAGGCGCCGACGGAGGCTCCGGGCGAGCCCCACCTGTGGGGTGCCATGGCGGATGACCCCCAACAAATAGTTTTCGATTGGCGGGCACCTTTGTTACCGTCGGGGCGTGAAGAAGGGAGGCACCACCGCTGAGAGGAGTGTGTTATGCGCACAATCGCCGTCGTGAACCAGAAGGGTGGATGTGGAAAGACGATCACGTCCATCAACCTTTCGGCCTTTCTCGCGCGCGAGCAGCGAAGAGTCCTGCTCGTAGACATGGACCCTCAGGGTCATGCCACGCTCGGACTTCTCACTGATGCCGTGCATCCTTCGCGGACCATGTACGAGGTATTCGTGGAGGAACCCGGCGAACAACTGACCACTCTTCGTGACGTCATCCGGACCGTTCGCGAGAACCTGGACGTGGCTCCTGCCGACATCCTGTTGAGCGGGGTCCCGGAGGCACTCGCAGGTCAGATCGGCCGGGAGGACATCCTGTCCGACGCCTTCGCCAGCCTCAGTGACGACTACGATTACGTCATTGTCGATTGCCCACCCAACGTCGGCCTCCTCACCTTCAACGCGCTGAAGGCGTGCTCGGAAGCGATCGTCCCCGTGGATCCCAGTTTCTTCGCGTTGCACGGCATCGGGAAACTGCTCGAGACCTTTGATGTCCTGGCGAAGGAGACCGGCCATCAGATTGCCGTTCGCGCGCTCGTGACGCTCTATTCAGGGCGGACGGCTTTTGCGAAGGCGGTTGCCGACGACATCCGCCATCACCTCTACGGCCGCCACTTCGATACCGTCATCAGGTATAGCGTCAAGCTCGCGGAGGCCGCGAGCCACGGCGTCCCTATCGCCCACTATTCCAAGTATTGTGTGGGGTTCGAAGACTACCAGGCGCTGGCCGTCGAGGTCCTGCAGCAGGAAGCTGCGATGTCTTCGAATGAGTATGTCGCGATCGAGGGAAACGCAATCCCCGAGAGCGCGGAGGCCTATTGTGCAGAGCCATCGGCGCCCGAAGTGACGTCCAGGGGCGTCATGTTCACCATCGAAGCCCGCCATGCGGCGCAAGTCCAACTGATGGGCGACTTCAACGACTGGAACCTGGACGGAAGCGAGATGGAACCCGTCGATGGAATATGGACGAAGGTCGTCAATCTGCCGCCTGGCCGTTACCGGTATCGCTACATCGTTGATGGGCGATGGCAGAGCGATCCACTGAACGGTGCTGTCGAGCCGAGCCCTTACGGTGGACTCGACTCCATCCTCGTGGTGGAGGAGCAACTTGCCGGCTAGCCGGCGCCGGCCCTCTGCGTCTCGGGTTCTACACGGGCTTACGCCATGGCCGGTGAGGAGGATGTGGGAGTGAGCGACAGCGATCAGGGCAAGGATGGGGGGGCGGCGGGCGTCCAGGGGTTTGGCCGTCCGGACAAGCCACTCGGGCGGGGATTAGAGGACGTTTCACATCTGTTCCTGTCACACAAGACGGACAAGCCGGCGGTAAACGATCGGGCGGTGGTTCGCTCGAACGAGCACTCGTCACTGTCGCCGCCTTCCACGGCCGGCGTCAGACTTCTGCGACCCGCGTCGGTCACCAGAGACTGGCTCGGCAGCGTCCTGACCGAGTTCGACGACGCGCTCGAAGAGGGACTGAGAGTGATCGACGCAAACATCCCCTGCCATCCGTGCGGCGAGATTGACCTGCTCGGCGTGGACCGCACGAGCCACCTCACGGTCATCGACTTCGACACGACCGTCAACGACGGCCTCGTCCTGCGCGGCATGGGCCATTTCGATTGGGTCGTTCGCAACATGCCGAACGTCCAGCGCATGTATCGAGAGCAGGCCATCAACGTCTCTCTGGAGCCCCGGGTGTTCCTCCTGGCGCCCCAGTTTTCTCCCTTGCTCAGATGCGTGGCACGACAGATCACCCGCCCCCTGATTCACTGGGTCCGATATGTGACGGTCGATGCGCCTGGTGGAGCCGGGATCCTGTTCGAACCCGTCGTGGGCGAGTGAGCGAGCGAGCACGGCCGCAGAGCCGTGTCGTGTCCTCGTGAAGGTCAGTCGATGAGGCTGCGCCGACTCGTTGGTCTGACTCTCGTTGCAGTAGTGCTGGCGCTCGTGCCCGCCGCCCATGCCAGCCCGCCGGACCAGTCGTGGATCCCCGGTTTCTACGACAACGCCGATTTCGACGACGTCGTTCTTTTGATCACCAGCAACCTGGGAGCGACCCAGCCCGGCCTCATCTGGCCGCTCTGCCCGGTGGCTTCGGTGGTGGGTGTCGTTACGGCGATGACCGACGAGCCGCGGCCACTGGTCCCGTTGTCAGATGCGCCGAGTCGCGCCCCTCCGCTCGCCTGATATCCCGGCTCTAGCTCGTCGGCGCATTCGCGGTTAGCACAGCCCGTTTCCGTCGCGCATCCGGGCCTGCGTTCGAAGGCGCTTCTACAAACCGCAACGGAGCGTCTCTCGATCCGGCGTCCGGAAATCCCGGCGCGAACCCGGAGCTTGCGTGCACCGCGCGTACGAGGAGATCACATGGGGTCGGCGCGATCCTCGGCCTCGTGGCGGCTGCCGTCACCCTCGGAGTCTTTGGATTATTGCGGTGATGAATGTGAACCGGCGAGCGGTCTTCATCCACGGCTGACCGACGCCGCGCAAGGCCTGAGCGGTCAGCGCGCGCGAATACTGGGCCAGGGCTCCTCGACGAAGACCGGCGTCGCCGCCTCCTTGCTCGCGATGCCGCCGTAGAACGCAACCTCCTCGGCCATCCCGTCTGCCTCCATGCTGCAGTAGCTGTGGAGCGTCCCCGGCGCGATGTACGCCACGTCACCCGGGCCGACATCTGCGGGCTTCCGGTCGGGGCCGGAGAAAATACGGAAGGAGCCGCCCAGGAAGAAGATGACCGCCTCCACGCCCTCGTGGTAGTGGTGCTGGATCCGGCCGCGCGGCGGGTTGAGCGTTCGCGCGCCGCAGAGAAGGCGCGCGCCACCCAGCCGCTCCGTCACGCCCCACCGCATATCGAGGGGAGGCTCGTAATCCGTATCGCTCGGGAGCTCGTCTACGCGGGCAACCCACGGCGGCCGATTGGCGGCTGCCGGCTCGCCAGCCCGCCTGTTGAACGAGGCCGCGCCCGCGACCCTGTCGGGCGAGGTCGCGCCGCCGAAGAGCACGAGGCCCGCCGCCCGCCCCGCGCTGCGGACGCCGATCTCCAGGGCCGGGGGCACGTAGAGGAACGTGCCGCGAGAGATCCGCGTCTGGCGCGGGCCTGCTGCCTGTCGCCAAGAGACGTCGATGGCCCCCTCGGTCACGTACCACGCGCTCTCGACGCGAAGGCTTCCCTGCCAGCCCGCGCCGTTGTCGGGAGGCGGTGTGAACCAACCGCCGCAGACGTGGCGGGCGCCGAGACGATCGCCAGTCACCGCCCACGTGAGCCCGAGTCGGGCCCACGTGCCCCCTGCCGGGGCACCCTCGCCTTTCCTGACGACCCGGACCCGCCCGACTTCTGATGCGCTCACGAGCTGAGGATACTCCGGCCGAGCAGCAGACGGGGACCTGACGCTCAGTCGGCTCGGGCGGGCCTTCGACGTCGTCCACGCGAGCGGGAAGCCAACGTCTGTTGTGTCTCGTCATACGCGACAGCCTGCACCGTCAGCCGAGACCCGCGACAACCTGCGCACCGCGCGCCGAGCAGGATGACGAGCCGCCTGCCGCTGCGTGACGCTCTGACCAGTTTTCGCGCCTGGTCGTGCGTGAGCTCGAACATCCTGCTGAGGCAGTAGACGCAGACGGCCGACGGATAGTGTCGACGGAGGAACTCATGGATGGGGTCGTACGCCCCACCGTTCTGTACGAAGCACCTGTGGTGGAACGACTCTCCGGCATTGGACACGACGAGATCCGCGCGCTTGATGGACTGTTTGCAGCGCGGGCAGTGGCGGGCACCCTTCGGGTCGGTCATGCTATGCACGCCTCCTGAGACGGTGCGTTCATCCGCACGATCAAGCATCGCTGCGGCGTGTTCGTCAGGATATAGTCCGTTGGCTCAGGCTCAGGTAGGTCGATGCGCCGCCAATTGTCGGAGAAGTCGCCCGGAATCGCACTCCGCGAGCAGTTTCGCTACTCCGGGTCGGAGCGGAATCCGTCAGGACAGCCGCGGGAGTCAGCGGGAACCGACTCACTCGCTCCACGCCGTAGGAAAATCTCTACCATCTGGAGGTAAAACGGCCCGGCCTGCTGGATGAACCGTCCATTGCGCAGGGCCAGGCCCGTTCGAGATCCGCCCTTCGCGCACCAGTTGAGGAATCCGGATGCGGGGCGAGCGAATCAACCAGCCAGCGGGCTACGGGTGCAGGCGCTTGTAGAACAGCAGCTCGCGATAGCCCTGCGGGAGGTTGTCGATGTGACCCGATGGCGAAAAGCCGAGGGCCGATAGCATGCGGATGGCGACGGCGTTCGTCTCCTCGGCCGAGGCGTAGAGGCGTGGGCTGGGCGACATCTGCTCGACCGCCTTGACGAGCGCGCGAGCGACACCGCGCCGACGGTAACGCTCACTCACGCAGACGAGCGACACCATCGTGCACTGGAACCAGTCGGTGCGGTACGCCACGACGCCGACCAGCTCGTCGCCGTCGTCGGCCACCAGCAGATGGTGGCGCTCGACGTGGGATCGGATGACCGGGCCGGCGCGCTGAGCGCCGAAGACCGTCGTCGCCACGCCCATCACGGCGTTGAGGTCCGATGACAGCGCGTGGCGAACTTCCATGCGGTCAGTGTACCAACACTCGATACGTCAGTACGTGCCGGGACGGATCTGTTTGTAGAGATCCTTCAGCTTGTCGGCGGAGAATTCCCGCGACTGGCACACCTCGATGATCTTCCGCTCGTCGGCCTCGACGCGACGCACGGCCTCGGCCACCTTGGGCACCAGATCGGCCGGGATGGTGACGGCGCCGTGCTGGTCGCAGTGGATCAGATCGCCGGGCTTCACCCAGAGGCCGCCGACCTTCACGGGCAGGCCAAAGTCGACCATGTGTACGTAGGCGTGCGAGACGGAGACGTGGGCCGCGGCGAACTGGAACCCGAGCGCCCGCACCTCGTCGAGGTCACGCACCGAGCCGTCGGTGATGGCACCGGCGGCGCCCAGCGCCTTGTGGATGTTGGCCTGGACCTCGCCCCACTGCGCGCCCTGCCCGCGCGGCTCGTCGAGGTCGTGGACGACGATCACCCGCGGGGCGGGAATCGACAGGACGTAATCCCACCACGCGAACGTGCTCGAGCGATGGCCTTCGACCGGCTGGGGCTCGGCCCGGATGACCGCGGTGACGGCATGACCGACCAGCGGGCCCAGCTCGGGGAAGAGACAGCGGATCTCGGACGACATGAAGCCCTGGTTGCGGGGCCGCACGTTGAACGTCTCGATGGCGTTGGCGATGCTCGGACTCGAGATCTTGCGGAGCGCGTCGATCACATCGACCTCCTGATGTAGGCGTCGACTGACGCCAGTCGGGTTCTATCGTCGGACGGGTGCGGGCGGCCGAGGCGCGCCGCGGGCCATCTCAGGTGGCATCCCGCCGCTGCTGGATGAGGAGTCGGCGTAGCATCTGGACGGCCTCCGCCACCGACTCGAGGTTGGGGTTCACGGCCAGCGCGCCGAAGTGGTAAGGATTCCGCTTCATCACCTCGTCGCAGTCGGCCAGCGAGCGGGCGTAGTCGCCGAGCAGGTAGTAGACGGTGGCGCGCTTGTTCCAGCCCTCGGCGAAGTCGGGCTTGCGACGGATGATCTCGCTGAAGGTCTGGACGGCGGCCGGCCCCTGCCGGTCGTTCATCTGCTCGACGCCGACGGCGAAGAGCCGATCGACGTCGCGATCTCCGGAGCGGCTCCACACCTGCCACAGCGCGCGCTCGGTGAGTTGCCGCACGACGGGGTCGGCATCGCGCAGCGCCTCGGCCAGCCGCGGCACGTCCTCGGGGGTGCCCGTCGCGGCCAGCGCGGTGACGGCGCGGCGACGTGCTTCGGGATCCGGCTGACCGAGGGCTTGCAACGCGGCGTCCCGCGACATCTGCGCCCACGCCGAGGCCGTCACCAGCAGGAGGAGCAAGACGGCCCCGGCACGGAGCTTCACGGCACGTAGGCTTCGTTCACGTGGGTCGCGGCCAGGCCGGGCTGACGGCCGCCGCCCGGGATGATGATGCGCCCACCGACGACGGCGGCGCCGATGCCGTGACGAGGCGTCGGCATCGGGGTTTTGGCAATCCAGCGATTGCTGGCGGCTTCGTACATCTCCGTCGCGCTGAAGATGCGCAAGGGCGCCTCGCCACCGAAGACCAGGATGCGATCGGTCAGGGCGGCAGCGGCGAGTCCACCGCGCGCCGCCGGCAGCGGCGGCGCCACGCGCCAGCTGTCGGTCGCCGGATCGTAGACCTCGACGTTGGCGTACTGAGTGCCGATGAACGATTCGCGGCCGCCCAGGACCCACACCAGCCCCTGGAACGCCACCGCGGCGAGATGATCGCGTGGCGTCGGCATCGGGTTCGCGGACGACCAGCGGTTGGCCGCCGCATCGTAGACCTCGTGGGCGTTCGTGACGCGATCGCTCGTGCCCCCGAGCACGTGGATGCGATCACCGAGGCCAGCCGCGGCGAGACCGCCGCGCGGCGTCGGCATCGGGGCGCGCGTGGCCCACGAGTTGCGCGTGGGATCGTACTGGTAGACGGTGTCGCTGGTAGTCCAGCGCAAGCGACCCCCGGTGTAGCCGCCGATGACGTACAGCCGGCCGGCCGCCACGGCGGCCGCGGCGTGATGGGTCGGAGCAGGAAGCGGAGCTCGCGACTCCCACTCGTTCGTCGCCGGGTCGTAGACGTCCACGGAGGCCATCGGTTCGCCGCCCTCGCCGAAGCCGCCGATCACGAACACCCGGCCGTCGAGCGCAGCGACTGCGACTTCCTGACGTGGCGCGGGCAGGGGAGCGAGGAACGTCCACGTGCCCGACGTGCTCTGATCCACCGGGGCCGGCGAGTCCGTCCTGAAGCCCAGGCAGCCGGCCAGCAGCAACGCGACGAGCGCGATCCGGAGTGGTCTCATCGGCGCTGGAGCAGCTCGAGCAGCCGGGGCTCGTCGAGGATCGCGACGCCCAGCCGGCGCGCGTCGTCGGCCTTGCTGCCCGCCGCCTCGCCGACCACGACGTAGCTGGTCTTCCGGGACACGGAGCTCGTGACACGGCCGCCGAGACGCTCGATCAGCTCGCGGGCAGCGTCTCGCGTGAGCGATTGAAGCGTGCCCGTGAGCACGAACGTCTGGCCGGCCAGCGGCCGCGGCGCGTCAGCCTGGAAGCCCGGCTGGGACATCGTGAGGCCGGCCGTGGCCAGCTGGCGGATCACCTCGGCATTGCTCTCGTCGTCGAAGAACTTCCGCACGGACTCGGCGATCTCCTCACCGATGCCGCGAATCTCGGTCAGCTCGGTCACCGATGCCTCCTGTAGTCGCGCCAGGCTCCCGAAGTGGTTCGCCAGCACCCCGGCGACCCGCTCGCCCACCATGCGAATGCCCAGCGCGTTCAAGAGTGGAGCGAGGCCGCGGTGCTTGGAGCCCTCGATCGCGGCGACGAGATTATGCGCCGATTTCTCGGCCAGACGCTCGAGCTCCACGAGATCGCCCACCGTGAGCCGGTAGAGGTCGGCGAAGTTTCCCACGAGCCGGCGCTCCACGAGCTGCTCGATGACCGCTTCGCCGAGGTGTTCGATGTCCATCGCCCGCCGCGATCCGAAGTGCCGGAGCCGCTCCTTCAGCTGGGCCGGACACGCGCTGTTGGGGCATCGCCAGTACGCCTCGCCCGGGATCCGGACCGCCGTGTGCTTACAGACCGGGCAGCGCTCGGGGAACGTGAACGCCTCGCTCCCCGGCGGCCGCTTGGCGGCCACGACCTGCACCACGTACGGGATCACGTCGCCGGCCCGCTCGATGAGCACCGTGTCGCCGATGCGGATGTCCTTGCGACGGATCTCGTCCTCGTTGTGAAGGCTGACGTTGCGGATCGTGACGCCGGCCAGCTCTACCGGCTCGAGCTTGGCCACCGGCGTCAGCGTGCCGGTCTTGCCAACGTGGACGTCGATCGATTGCACGACCGTGGTGGCCTGCCGCGCGGCGAACTTGAAGGCGATGGCCCAGCGCGGGTGGTGCATGGTGGAGCCGAGCCGCCACTGCTGCTCCAGCGCGTCCACCTTGATGACGGCTCCGTCGGCATCGTAGCCGAGCGCGTCGCGCTCGGCCTCCAGCCGCTCACAGTACGCGACCACCGCGTCGAGCGTCGGGCATGGCTCGGTCCGGGGATTGACCTTGAAGCCGGCCTCGCGCAGCGCCTCGAGCGTCTCTCCGTAGGTGGTGAAGCCGAGCTCACGGGCCTCGCTCACGTGATAGAGGAAGATGTCGAGCGGCCGGCGGGCCGTGGTGGCCGGGTCCTTCTGACGGACGGCGCCCGCCGCGGCGTTGCGCGGGTTGGCGAACGTCGTCTCGCCGGCCTCTTCGAGGCTCCGGTTGAGCTTCTCGAACTCGGCGCGCGGCATGAAGACCTCGCCCCGGACCTCGACCTCGGGAACCGCGGCCAGGCGGCCCCGTAGCGTCATGGGCAGGCTCCGGATCGTCCTGAGATTCTGCGTGATCTCCTCGCCGACGCGGCCATCACCACGCGTGGCGCCCCGCACGAAGCGGCCCTGCCGGTAGAGGAGCGCCACACCCAGCCCGTCGATCTTCGGCTCGCACACGTAGCGGAACTCGGCGCCGGGCCGGGCCCGGCTCAGGCGAGCCTCGAACTCGCGGAGGTGCTCGGGCGTCGTCGCGTTGTCGAGCGAGAGCATGGCCACCTTGTGCTCGACGGGACGAAACGCGTCCACGGGCTGTCCGGCCACGCGCTGGGTGGGGCTGTCGGGCGTGACCAATTCGGGGAACGTTTGCTCGAGGTCGCGCAGCTCCTGGACGAGCGCGTCGTACTCGACGTCGGCAACCTCCGGCCGCGCCTCGACGTAATAGGCGTAGTCGTGGTGACGGATCGCCTCGCGCAGCTCGGCCGTACGCTGAGCAGCGTCCGCGCGATTCATGGGCGAAGGATAGCACGCGCCGATCGTGATGCCAGGCGCAGGGGCCGCACGCTATACTCGTTTCACACATGAGCAAGACCACGCGCCCGAACGCCGTCAACAGCACCGCGACGACCGCCTCCGTCCAGGACTACCTGGCCGCCATCTACGATCTCGCCTCGAGCGGCAAGCCCGTGATCGGCGCCCGCCTCGCCAAGCACATGGCAATCTCGGCGCCGGCGGTGACGGAATCGATCCAGCGGCTGTCGCGGGGCGGCTACGTCAAGGTCGGCCCGGGTAAGGCGCTCACCCTCACGCCGAAGGGCCGCGAGATCGCGGAGGTGATGGCCCGCCGCCACCGCCTGCTCGAGCGCTGGCTCACCGACTCGCTCGGCCTGAACTGGACCGACGCGCACGAAGAGGCGCACCGCCTCGAGCACGCCCTCTCCCCGCGGGTCGAAGAGCGCCTGGCCGAGATGCTCGGGATGCCGAGCACGTGCCCGCACGGCAATCCCATTCCGGGGATGGCCAAGCCGAGGAAAGTCGAGCCGTTTCCGCTCGCCCAGGCCAAGGAAGGTGTCACCGTCGTGGTCGAGCGCATCACCGAGGAGGCCGAGGCCGACAAGAAGCTCCTCGAACACCTCTGGCGCAACGACGTGCGGCCCGGGCGGCGGCTCACCATCGTCGAGGTGGCGCCGTGGGCGGGCACCATCACTGCCGCCAGCAACGGCCAGCGCATCGCGCTCGGCCTGCCCGCCGCGGCCAAGATCTGGGTGTATATCGAGTGAAGGCGATCGCCCTCGCCCTCCTCGCCATCGCGTTCTTCTACGCGTTCTACTGCGGTGTGATGTCGATCTGGTCGTACTTCGCGATGGCGAGCATCGTCGATCAGGCGGTGACCGAGCGAGGGAAGGTGGCGGCGCCCGTCCGCGACTACATCATCAAGAACGCGGCCGACTCGGGCGTGCGCATCCCCGACCGCAATGTCGTGGTGACGACCGATGAGCGCCAGCTCAACATCAATTTGCGGTGGACGTTTCCGGTGGTGACCTACAAGGGCGAGGACATCGTCGAAATCCCGCTCTCGCTGGAGCGGGCGTTCGGCCGCTGACCGCTACTTCTTCGCTTTCGCCTCGGTTTTCGCCTGCGCCAGCACCTTCTCGACCTTCGCGCGGTCCTCGGCGGAGGGTGAGAGCGTCAGGAACTTCTCCCAGGCCTTGATCGCGCCGTCGAGGTCCTCCTTGGCGTACAGCACCTGGCCGCGGTACATCAGCGCGGGCCCGTAGTTCGGATCGATCCCGAGGGCGCGGTCGAAGGCCTGGAGCGCGCTGTCGGGATGGCCACCGATGGCGACGATCACGCCCAGGTGGGTGATGGCATCGACGTTCTTCGGCTGGCGCTTGAGGATGGCCTGGTAGGCGGCGATCGCCTCGTTGTAGCGTCCTTCGTTGAGGCTGGCCCGCGCGGCCTGCAGCATGCCTTGCAGCATCTCGGGCGTGATGGCGCGGGGCGCGCTGGCGCCCGGAGCGGCAGCGAGGCCGGCCGGCGGCGGGGCATCCACGCTGGCCAGCGGCCGCGAGCCTGGGGCCGGCATCGGCATGCTCGGTTCGGGCGTCGTGTTTCGTGCCAGGCCGGAGCCGATCGCGATGCCGAAAGCGAGGAGAGCGATGGCCGCCGCGCTGAGCGCGGCGGGATGACGCCAGCCGCGAGCCCGCGATGGTGCGGCCGCCGGCGCGGATCGAACCTCCCGTTGCGGCCGCACGCCAAGGCGGTCGAGCGCGGTGAGGATATCGGCGGCCTCTGCCTCATAGCGGGCCTGGAGCTCGGCGTAGTCGTCGTGACCGACGTGGCCGGAGTCGTGCTCGAACTCGAGCTCCCGGAGCGCGGTCAGAATCTGATGCTTGCGTTCGGCCAGCTGCTCGCGCGGGTCAGCGGGGACGGCAAGGAATGTCCGGGCGCCGCCGCGTCGAATCAGCGGCCACACCGCGAACAGCAGGGCCGGGAGGCCGATGGCGAGCGCGACGCCGACCACGGTCATGTCTCGCGCTCCATCTCGCGACGGATCCGCTCCCGCATCGCTGCGGTCGGTGGCGGCGCGGCCGCCGCCGAGGGCCGCCGTCGCGTCCAGCGCGTGACCAGGATTCCGACGACCGCCAACCCCACCGCCAGAGCGATCCCGGGCATGGCCCAGACGAGCAGGTTGAAGCCCTGGCGGCGAGGCGCGAGCAGGATCCATTCGCCGTACTTGTCGACGAAGTACTGGACCACCTGGTCCGGACGCTCGCCGGTGGCGAGGCGCTCCCGGATCACGGAGCGCATCTGGGAGGCCATCTCCGAGGGCGAATCGGCGACCGAGAGGTTCTGGCAGACGACGCAGCGGAGCTGGGCGGCGATGTCGTGCACGGCCTGTTCGCCGACGTGGGTCGCCGGGTGCTGAGCAAGGGCGGGTGGGGCCGCGAGCAGGAGGATGACGGCGACGCCAAGCAGGCCACGAAGCATCATCTTAAGGTATCACGCTGCGTGGAATCTGCGGGCCTGTTGGGGCTTTGCGTCAGCGAGCCCGGATCAGCTCCATGTGTCCGCGTGCCGCCGGCAGCATCGCGCCGTTGTCCACGAAGCTCCCGACCAGACGGTTTCGACCCGCCAGCTCGAGCATGATCTCGCCGCCGTCGGGCAGGGCAAATCGGGCGCTCTCGCGCACGAGCAGGCCGTAGCCCCGCTGGGTATGGGATTCGGAGCCGAGCGCGAAGCCGAAGTCGCCGAGCAGGTTCGGCGGCGTCGGGTAGCCGGTGATGAAGACGTCCAAATTACCATGGCGCTGCCCGTCCTCCGCTGTCCAGCTGCCACTCCAGGTACCGACGAGTCCATCACCGGCGGCCACACCGTCCTGAGCGCCAGCCCTCGGCAGTGAACCCCCGGCGACGATCGCGGCCATCAGCAGCGCGGCGGCAAGGCGCATGGTCAGGATTGGCGATCGTCGGACGGTGCGCCGTGGGTCAGCCAGTCGCTGAACGTCGCCACGGCGCTGGCCATCCGCCATTCGTCGAAGATCTGAAGGGCCATGGCCCGCACGCCACCCTCCGACTCTGCTTCCCCGCAGCGCTCGAGCAGCCAGCCCTCGAAATCGTCGGGACCAGGGTCGTCCTGGACCGCGCGCTCCAGCAGGTGCCGTTTGATCCCAAGCCCGATGGCGTCCGGCGTGGTGTCGCGCTGGCGGCGCTTTCGCCGACCTTCCGACACCTCCAGTGCGCCGAGCAGCTCGCGGCAAATCTCGGCCGGCCGCAGAGCCGTCACGCTCGGCGCCCGAACAGCGCGGCGATCAGGCCACCGCGCGGAAGAGGCGAGACGCTGACGCCGAGCTGATAACCGGGCGAGGCCGTCCGCATGAAGCCTCGCTCGAGGGCGGCGACGTCGAGTTCGAGCGTCTCGAGGTCGCGCAATCTCACGTCGATGGGCGCACAGGCCTTCAGCACGGCGAGCGTTTTCACGTAGCCACGGCACCCCGAGCACGTCTCGACCTTGCGGCTCTCGCCGCCGTCGGGAACGAGCGCGCCGAGGCGCTCGTGATCGCGCAGCCCGCAGTAGGGGCAGCGTAGCCACTCGGTGGTCCAGCTGCTGCCGCATCGTCCGCAGCGCAGCAGCCGAGCGCGCTCGAGGCCGCAGGCCTCGGCCAGTGTCGGCCATGCCCCGCACACCGGACAGTAGCCGGCCTCCCAGTGCTCGAAGAGCTCGGCGCGCCAGGCCTCCCGACACGCGTGCAGGAGAGGCATCGCCGCCAGGGCGCTGACCGCGCCGAGTGCGCCGGGGTCGGCGCCGAGGCTTTGCGCCAGCTCGACGACACGCGCGGTGTCCTCGTTGATCGACGCATCGAGCAAGCTGAGGGCGACGTCCTTCGTGATCCTCGCGGTCCCGAGCGTTGCCGCCGGGCCACCCGCTTCGGCGGCCGCGAGCGCCATTGCCCGTAAGAGATCACCGGCCACGTGAGCGTCGAGCGTGATCGCGGCACCGGCGAGGCGGGGCGCGTCGGCTGGCTGGGTGTCCGCGACGTCGGGGACGAAGTCACGCCACCGCTCGTCGGCACAGGCACGCCGCGCTTCGGCGAAGACGCGAAGCCACGGGCGCCACTCGGGCCGCGACGCGGCCAGCGTGTCGAACGACGGCGCAGCCGCCGTCATCGGCGGCTCAGCTGATCTGCCTGTCGCGCCGGATCGAGCGCCGGCCCCTTGATGCCGGCGACGCGGGGCGTCTTCCAGAATGGGTCGGAGCCCTCGTGCATCGACACGACCGCCTTGTGGTTGCCCACGTCGGCGCCGGGACCGCCGGCTCGCACGCGCGTGGCCTCCGGGCTGGTGCAGGCCGTGAAGCCGATGCCGAGCATCACGACGATGCCGAGCGTGCGTCTCATCCGAGCACCCCCAGGCTCTCCGACGAGAGGACGACGACGACACGCAGGAGGAAGCCGCCGACGAGGACGAGCACCGCCGCCGCCGGCGCGCTCCAGCGCTCGCCGAGCAGGTTGGGCCGCCACTGGAGGACCAGAGGGATCACGATGCCCAGCAGGAAGACGCCGACGACGAGCAGGGCGCCCCACGCGTTGAGCCATACGCGCGCCATCGATCCGAGCGAGGCGATCAGCGCGACGAGCGCGATGAGCTCGAGGACCAGCACCATGGCGTCGAAGCGCTCCAGGGCGGCGACGCTCGAGCGCCAGTACCAGCGCCGGTGGCCGAGCAGGATGAGCAGCGCCGCCGACGTCGATGCCGCAGAGATGAGGAAGTTCAGGCCGAGCAGCGTGGTGTCGCTCCAGATGGGGCGGTTGGTCACGGCGAGCAGCACACCCGTGTAACCGGCGACGAAGAAGGCCAGGATGCCGCCGAGGATGCCGATCACCCGTCCCACGATGTGCGGCGGCCGGAACATCGCAAGCCGTGGCCAGCGCAGCACCCCGGCGTCTTCGAGCGCGGCAAGGAACGAAAGGAACGCGAAGCCCCCGAACAGGAGAAGCGCCCACGAGCCGAGTGACATCGGGGAGTAGGGCTTGAGCATCGGATGGCCGGTGTCCGACTGGATCAGCATGTGCCAGAAGCGGTCGGGTCGGCGAAGGTCGACGATCAAGAGCAGACCGCTCACCACGACGGCCGGGAAGGCGACGAAGTAACCGAGCCTGGCCAGCGGGCGATCGACGGCGCCGCCGAAGAAGTCGATGAGGACGGCCAGGAAATAGCAGCCGCCGGCCAGGCCGCCGATGAAGAAGTAACCGATGATGAGCCACCGCCACTCCGGAGGATCGGTGAAGAACGTGCTAGGCAGTCCGACGGCGTTCAACGTCGTCCTCCTCCAGGCGGCGGGCGGTGGCGCCGCGGTTGCGGAAGCTGAAGATCCCCATCAGCCCGATGACGACCGCGCCGAGCGTGGACCACAGCGAGCTCGGGGTGAGGTTGCGTGAGGGCATCTTCGGATCGGGCGGCAAGCCGTAGACCTCTGGCTTGTCCACCAGGAGGAAGAAGGAGTTGAGGCCCCCGAGCATCTTCTCGTCGGCCCCGTAGAGATACGCGCGCTGCTCACCGCGCTCGTGGAGCTGGCCGACGCGAGCGGCCGCCATCTTCTTGAGATCGGCGATCGTTCCGAAGTTGATGGAATCCGTCGGACACGCCTTCGAGCACGCCGGCTCCATCCCGGCCCGCAGCCGGTCGTAGCAGAGCGTGCACTTCTGGGCCGTGTTCGACACGGGGTTGATCCCGATCACGCCGAACGGGCAGGCCGCGATGCAGTCACGGCAGCCGTTACAGACGTCGGACTGGATCACCACCGTGTCGAACTCGGTGCGCATGATCGCGCCGGTCGGGCAGACCTCCATGCAGCCGGCCCGCACGCAGTGCTTGCAGACGTCGCTCATGAGGAGCCAGCGGCCGTCGGCGCGATCGGGACTGAACTGCTCGACGAACTTCACGTGGCGCCAGTGCAGGCCGTCGAGCTGGCGGGTGTTGTCGTAACTGTCGCCCGAGAGCGTGGGGGCGCCGCCGTGCGAGGACGGAAGCTGGTTCCACTCCTTGCACGCCACCTCGCACGCCTTGCAGCCGATGCAGACCGTCGTGTCCGTAAAGAACCCCAGCGGCTCGGCCATCACACCGCTCCGTTCCGAGCGCGGGCTTCGCCCGCGCAAGCCTGTTCTGGGGGGAGGCAGCGAGGAGCGCGCGGCGAGCGCGCGACGAACGTCGGAAGGGGGGCGCAGCCCCCCTCCGAGCTCAACCCCAGCGGCTCGGCCATCACACCACTCCGTTCCTGGCGCCGGCTACCTTCTCCACGTTGCACACGAAGGCCTTGCCTTCGTGGATGGTGACGTTGGGGTCGCCGACCAGTGACGTCAGCTCGTTCACGACGTCGCCGGTGACCACACCTTCCCAGCCCCAGTGCCATGGCATGCCCACGTGGTGGATGGTCTTACCGTCGATGGTGAACGGACGGAGCCGACGCGTGACCAGTGCTTTCGCCCGGATCTGAGAGCGTGGCGTGCTGATCCTCACCCAGTCCAGGTTGCGAATGCCCTTTTCCTCCGC
This sequence comes from Candidatus Rokubacteria bacterium 13_1_40CM_68_15, assembly GCA_001917585.1. Lineage (GTDB taxonomy): Bacteria > Methylomirabilota > Methylomirabilia > Rokubacteriales > CSP1-6 > 40CM-68-15. The sequence goes on along the minus strand of MNEG01000019.1, from coordinate 18,853 downwards.
GAGCTCGGGCGACAGCTCGATGAAGAGCTCGGGCTGCAGCTCGGTGAGCCACGGGTTCCACCGGCTCATGGCGCCCGCCAGGTAGTGCTCGGTGAGCCGGTAGGTGGTGATGACGTAGGGGAAGCGCGTGTCGCCGATCGCGGCCAGCGCGTTGTCATCGCGCTTCCAGTACTTGAGCACGGGGCTCGCCTGCTGCTTGTAGAACGGGTTCTGAATGGGCGACTCGGCCGGCTCGTAGTGCGCGGGGAGCGGCCCGTCCACGAGGCCAGTGGGCACGAACAGCCACGCCACGCCGTCCGGCTTCAGGATGAAGGGCTGGCCTCCGCCGAGCGCATCCATGCCGGTCGCGCCGGGCTTCGGCTTCGCGGAGGGTGGCTTGGTCGGCGTGAAGTCGGGCACGTCGTAGCCGACCCACTTCTGCTGGGCCTCGTCCCACCACACCCACTTCTTGCGCTCGCTCCACGGCCGGCCCTGCAGATCCGCCGAGGCGCGGTTGTAGATGATTCGGCGGTTTCCTGGCCACGCGTAGCCCCAGTTGAGCTGGGCGCCGCGTTGGTCCGGCGGATCGGGCTGCCGGCTCGCCGCCCGATTCTGGCCGGGCGCCGGAAAGACGCCGCAGTAGATCCAGGAGGCGCATGTCGTCGAGCCGTCATCCTTGAGATCGCCGAAGGTCGCCACGTGCCGGCCGGGGTCGTCGCTGTAGTAGCCGTTGATCTCCTTGAGGAGCTTCATGGCGTCCGGCTCGCCGCGCTCGCGTTCCCTCGCGTCGTCGTGCTCGTAGTCGAAGACGAGGTTCTTGAAGCCCTCGTCGCGCGGCTCCTGGCTCTCGGCGTAGAGCTTCTTGAGCCGCCGGCCGAGCTGGTAGGTGAACCAGACGTCGGTACGGCAATCCCCGGGCGCCTCGGCCGCCTTGAAGTGAGTCTGGAGCATGCGCTGAGTGTTGGTGAACGTGCCCTCCGTTTCCGCCACCTGCGACGACGGGAAGAAGAAAATCTCGGTCTTGATGTCCTGGACCTTGATGTCGCCGTGCTTGACCTCGGGGGCGTTCTTCCAGAAGGTCGCGCTCTCGTGGAGCCAGTTGTCCTTGACCACGAGCCATTCGAGCTTTCGCATGCCGGCCCGCTCCAGCTTGGCGTTGAGCGAAGTGGCCGGGTTCTGACCGACGAGGAGCATGCCCTTCACCTTGCCGTCGGCCATCGCGACGAACATCGGCAGGTGCGAGTGGTCGCCGAGGATCTTGGGGTGCCAGTCCCAGCCGAACTGGTTGTCCTTCGTGGCCGCCGGGCCGTACATCGACTTCAGGTACGAGATCACGAACTTCGGCGTGTTGGCCCAGTAGCCGGTCGGCAGCGTCTCGATCGCCAGGTATTCGCGGAGCGTGTCGTGCTTCTTGAGCCCGCTCGGCGCCGGCATGTAGCCGTGGATCGAGTGGTAGAGCGTCGGGACGTCCGTCGAGCCCTGGATCGACGCGTGGCCACGCAAGGCCATGATGCCGGCGCCGGGCCGTCCGAAATTCCCCAGCAGGATCTGCAGCAGCGCGGCGCAGCCGATGATCTGCGGTCCGTTGGTGTGCTGGGTCCAGGCCACCGCGTAGGCGAACGAGCAGGTGCGCTCCGGGCCGGAGTTCTCGAGCAGCGTCCGGGCCACCTTGAGCATGGTGTCCTTCGGGCAGCCCGTGACGCGCTCGACCATCTCCGGCGTGTAGCGCGCGAAGTGGCGCTTGACGATCTGGAAGACACAGCGCGGGTTTTGCAAGCTCTCGTCGCGCTCCGGCGGCGGCTTCAGCAGTGACTTCACGAGCGCATCGTAGGGCGGGCCGTCCGGGGCCTTGGCGGTGTCGGCTTGCGTGCCCGACCGCGTCGTCGTCACCTCGCCGGATTGAGCCGTCGCGGCGACCCGGCCCTGGTCTCCCATCCGCGTGCGCGCGTACTGCCAGCTCCGGCTGTCGTACTCGCCCACGAAGCCGTTGTAGGGCCAGTCCTCGACGCCACCTTTGTACTCCATGAGGCCCGAGAAGACGCCGTCGTTATCCTCCGTGTCCTTGTACTCGCCGCTGATGATCGTGGCGGCGTTGCTGTAATGAACCAGCCACGTCTTGAAGAACGGGTCCGTGCTCCACCGCTGGTCGTCGATCACGTAGTTGATGATCCCGCCCAGGAACGCGATGTCGCTGCCGGCCCGGATGGGCGCGTAGATGTCGGCCATCGCGCTCGTCCGCGTGAAGCGAGGATCGACATGGATCAGCTTGGCGCCGTTCTTGGTCTTCGCTTCCATCGGCCAGCGAAAGGCGACCGGGTGGCACTCGGCCATGTTTGAGCCCATCACCATCACGCAGTCGGAGTCGGCCATGCTGCGTGGGTACATGGTGGCGGCGCCCCGTCCGAGCCGTGTCCCCAAACCGGGGACGCTGGAGCTGTGTCAGATCCTGGCCTGGTTCTCGATCGCGACGATGCCGAGCCCGCGCATGAGCTTTTGCTGGATGTGATTCCACTCGATGTCGAGAGTGGCGCCGCCCAGCGAGAAGATGGCGGGCGTCATGTTGACGAGCTTGCCGCTGGTCGCGCGCTCGATGAACGTCTCGTCGCGCGTCTTCTTGACCAGTTCCGCCACGCGGTCCATCGCGCGCTCGAGATCCCACTCCTCCCAGTCCGTCGCGCCGGGCGCACGGTGCAGCACCTTCGTGGGGCGGTTCGGGTTGATGTGGAGTTGGTAGGTCGCGGCGCCCTTGGGGCACAGGGTGCCTTCGTTGTGGGGGCTCCGCAGGTCGCCCTCGATGTTGACGATCTTGCCGTCCACCGTGTGCACGAGCGTGGCGCAGCCGACCGAGCAGTATGGGCAGATGCTCGGGGTCGTCTTGGCGTCCTTGATCCGAAGCTCCTGAGCGCGGGCGAGAGTCGGCGCGAGGCTCGCGCCGAGCCCGGCCAGGCCACCCAGGGCGGTTCCCGAGGTCACGCCGACGGCAGCGCGGAGGAAGTCGCGGCGGGAGCTGTCCACTAGCGCCTCCTTCTCAGGTTCCCTTCGCTGTCGAGTGTCGATCGGCCGTGGTGTCCCGCCGTCCCGGAGTGGTGTCCGACCGTCCAGCGACATCCTGCTCGCGGTACGATGACGAGCAATCGACGTGCCGCTGACCGGCACGGTCACGCGCACCGCGCCGAAACGCTGCGTCGAAACGTCGCGTCACCCGGCGCCTCGCCTGGCACGCGCGGTGCTGCCTAGGGGTTAATGCATGGCTGAGTCGAAAACGGCGGTGATCGCGGCGCTGACGGGCAACGCAGCGCTGGCCGTGCTCAAGGGTGTCGCCGCCGGCGTGACCGGCAGCGTGGCCATGCTGGCCGAGAGCCTGCACTCCGTGGCGGACACCGGCAACCAGATCCTGCTCTTCGTGGGCTTGCGCCTCGCCGACCGGCCACCGGACCGCCCCCATCCCTTCGGCCACGGCAAGAACGTCTACTTCTGGGCGTTCGTCGTCTCGATGCTGCTGTTCAGCGTGGGGGGCGCGTTCGCCATCTGGGAAGCAGTGCGCAAGATCCTGCAGCCGGGTGTGCACACCGCCTCACTGCGGTTGACGTATAGCGTGCTCGGAGCAGGGTTCGTTTTCGAGCTCGCGTCGCTCGTGATCGCGTACCGGTCGCTGCGGCACGAGAAGGGAGAGGCGACGTTCCTGGAATACTGGCGCGACACGCGGGATCCCACCTTGCTCACGGTGTTACTGGAGGACAGCGCCGCACTCGCTTCACTCGTCGTCGCGGCGGTTGGCATCGGCCTTCACCACGTCACCGGCAACCCCGTATGGGACGCGCTCGCGTCGGGTGTCATCGGACTCGTCCTGATCGGAGTGGCGATCGTGCTCGCCTTCGAAACCTATTCGCTGCTGATCGGTGAAGCGGCGCCCGAGGACGTGGAGGCGAAGATCCGCGACGCCGTCCTCGCCGACGAGGCGGTGACGGGCATCGCGGGTCTCTACACCATGCACGTCGGGCCGCGGGCGATCCTCGTCGTCCTCGAAGTGCGCTTCCGTCGAGACCTGACGATGCCGGCGCTCGAGGCGGCCGTCCGGCGACTCCAAGATCGCGTCCGCGAGGCCGTGGCCGGCGCCACCCAGGCCCGGCTGGTCGCGATCGAGCCCGCCCCCGCTGACGAGTCCGTGGGTCGTGCGGCGTGACGAGTCATCGGCGCGGTGGACGAAGCGCGAGCTCGCTTCCCTCGAGCGCGACGGTCAGCGGGCCGGCATCGTTCTGGACCGCCACGACGCCGTCGACCGCGCGGGCTACCTCCGACGCGCGGACGCGGCTCCAGACCGAGGGCACGGCGCCGGTGAGCCGCACGATCCCGTCTTCCACCGTCACGTTGAACGGGTTTCGGGCCAGGCGCGCGTCGCGGCGGAGCGAGCGCAACACGGCGGTGCGCAGAGCGCCGTCGCTGCGGCGCGCGGCCGGCGCGGTGTCGTCATCGACGCGCAGGTCGTTGTTCACGGCTCTCACACCGGGGATATGGAGAGCGACGGCACTGGCGGCGGCCCGCGCGTTTTCGGTCGCGACGCGCCCCCGTAGCGTCACGACGTCTCCGCGTGCCTCGACCTCGATGGCATCCACCTCAGTGCCGGCCACGGCCGGCTCGGCCAGGAGCGCCATCTTGGTGAGCGCCATGGTCCACCAGTCCGTGAAGGTGACGGCCGCCGCAGGTATCGGAAGGCACAGGAGGGCGGCGGCGACGAGCATCGCCCAGCGCGATCGGCGGCGCACGACGGCGCGCCCTCTAGGCTCGCACCTCGTGCACGCCGCTCATGCGCGCGCACGAAGCGCAGCAGAACATCCGGTCGTTCGACTCCACGCCGTGGCCGATGATGCGGCAACCGCAGTGCTGGCAGTGCGGCGCCAGCGCGTGGATCGCGCACTCGAAGCTATCGAAGATGTGGCGTCGGCCATCGCGGGTCACTTCCATGACCTTGTCGTACTCGTTGTTGCACACTTCACAGCGGGCCATGTGAGTCCTCCTCCGGGCGCGACGTCGGCATCTGCCCGAAGAGCCTCACGCATGCAAGGCAGTTGCCGGTGACGGTATAGGGCGGCCGTGCCGTCCCGGGAGCCGGCGCGTGAGTGGGTCGCGCGGATCTTCACGCGGATCGAGGACGTCGTCTACGTCGGCCTGGGCGCCCTCCTGGCCGGTACCGCGATCGTGCTCCTGGCCGTCGGCGCCTATGACTTCGTCAGCTACCTGGTGGCCGGGGCGCTCCCTGTCCATGTCGTCGAGCTACTCGACCGGATCTTGTTGATCCTGATGATCGTGGAGATCCTCTACACGGTACAGGTCTCGTTCCGCGAGCACGCGCTCGTGCCGGAACCGTTTCTGACCGTGGGCCTCATCGCCGCGGTGCGCCGCATCCTCGTCACCACCGCGGAGTTCGCCCGCATGATCGAGCAGGGCGGCGAGCTGTTCCGTAACGCCATGATCGAGCTGTCGGTGCTGACGGTGATGGTCCTGGCGCTCGTCGCGTGCCTGTTGATGCTCAGGCGGCGCGGACCGGGCGTACCGGCCGAGCGCTCCTAGCGCCGGGTGTCGCGGTCGCTCAGCTCGGCCAGCGTCACGGTGACCGTCCGCTCGCCGCGCGGTCCTCTGAGCTCGAGCGTGACGCGCGTGCCGGGCGGCGTCGCGCCCACGCGGCGGGTCAAGTTGCGAGGATTCTGGATACGGTGCCCCTGGAAGGCGGAAATGATGTCGCCGGGCTTGATGCCGGCCGAGGCGGCAGGCGAGCCGGGGACGACGTCGGCGACCAGCGCCCCCGCGGCCGACGCCGGAGCGCCGGGCGCGTCAGCCGGAACGGGCGCGGCGGCGACGCCCAGGTAGCCGCGCGTCACCTTGCCGGCCGCGCGGAGCTGAACCAGGACGTCCTTGGCGAGGTTCACCGGTGTCGCGAAGCCGATGCCGATCCAGCCGCCCGACTGCGAGAAGATCGCCGTGTTGATGCCGACCAGCGCGCCCTGCGCGTCCACCAGCGGGCCACCCGAATTGCCGGGATTGATCGACGCATCCGTCTGGATGAAATCGTCGTAGGGGCCGCTGCCGATGAAGCGCTCCTTGGCGCTGACGATGCCGGTCGTCACCGTCTGCTCGAGCCCGAACGGATTACCGACGGCCATCACGGGCGCGCCCACGGGCAGCCGGTCGGAATCCCCGAACGCCAGCGTCGGCAGGTCAGTCGCATCGATCTTGAGGAGCGCGATGTCCGTCTTGGCGTCGCTGCCGGCCACGCGAGCCTTGAGCTCACGGTGGTCGGCCAGGCGTACGACGATCTCCCCGCCGTCCCGCACCACGTGGAAGTTGGTCACGACGTAGCCGTCGGGCGCCACGATGAAGCCCGAGCCCAGGCTCGCGCGCGGCGGCGGTGTTGGGCCTTCGAAGAACCGGCGGAAGAAGTCGTCGCCCGGGCGTGCGGTGGCGCGCTGGGTCGTGCTGATGTTGACGACGGCGGGCGTGACCACACGCGCGACCTCGACCCAGACGCCCAGGCCGGGCGGCAGGGCCGCCTCGGTCGCCACTTCCTTCCAGAACGGTTTCGCCTCGACGCCACCCGGCTTGCGGAACTGGACGTGGATCGACAGGACACCGGTCAGGACGAGACCGATGACGATCGCGAGGACGACAACGAGCAGAAGGCCCAGACGCCGCACGATGGGCCCCCGGGATTACCGCGACGGAGCGGAGGCCTCGGACGGCGCTGGCGCGCCACCTTCCGAGGAAAGACGCTCGACGTGTTGCCGGAAGACCTGGTCGCTGAGCGAGCCGACGTGCTTGGCACGGATGCGGCCCTGCTTGTCGATGAAGAACGTCTCGGGCACGCCATAGATGCCGTAATCGATGCTCACTTTTCCGGAAGGATCGGGAGCGTTCGGAAAGCTCAGCCGGAAGTCCCGCACGAACTTCTGCGCCTTGTCGTCGGTGTCCTGGATGTCCACGCCCAGCACGACGACGTTGCGATCGCGCCACGCTTGCCAGCCACGCTCGAGCACGGGGGCTTCCTCGTAGCAGGCGGGATAGCACCAGGAAGCCCAGAAATTGAGGACGACGACCTTGCCGCGCAGACTCTCGAGCGAGACCGGTTGCCCGGCGAACGTGCTCAGCGCGAAGGCCGGCGCCGGGCGACCGAGCAGCGGCGACGGCACCTCGCGCGGATTGAGGCGGAAGCCATAGGCGAGCAACGCCAGGACGGGGATGGCGGCCACCGGGATAGCAGCGTCCCCAGGGTGAGGATGAGCCCGCCGATCCAGATCACCGTGACCAGACGATTCACCTGGATCTTCACGGTCGCCTGGCGGCCGTCTCGCGTGAAGTCGCCGAGCACGAGGTAGAGGTCCTCCTTCAGCCCGATCCAGTAGTCCACCCCGGCGATGGGACTGCTCTCTTGCGGATAATACTTCTTCGAGGGCTGCATGACCGCGGGCCGGCGACCGTTGGCGACGGTGAACGTGCCGATGACCTTGGCGTGGTTGGATTCCTCCGCCGCGTCCAGACGATCGAAGCGGACGTCATACCCACCGAGCTTCGCGATCTCGCCGACCTTCAGCGTCGTCTCCGTCTGCACCGACCACGCCTGCGACCCGGTCACCCCGACGGCGATGACGAGGATGCCGAGGTGGACGACGAAGCCCCCGTAGCGCCGGTTGTGGCGGGCGAGCAGGCCGGTCATCGCGGCCAGAATCGACTCCCCCATGCGCAGGCGAGCCCGCGTAGCGCGCCAGAAGTCGAGTCCGATGGTGGCGGCGACGAAGACCGTCAGCGTGAGGGAGAGGACGGCGAGCGCCGAGCGTACGCCCAGGAGATAGAAGACGGCCGCTCCGACGATCCCGATCACGACCGGCCACACGAAGTTCCGGCGCAGGTTGTCGACCGACGCGCGCCGCCAGGCGATGAGCGGCCCCACGCCCATCAGGAAGATCAGGGCGAGGAACAGGGGCACGTTGACCGAATTGAAGAACGGCGCACCCACGCTGACCTTGACGCCGCGCACCGCCTCGGACAGCAGCGGGAACACGGTGCCGAAGAAGACGGTGAAGGCCGCCGCCACGAGCATGACGTTGTTGAGGAGGAACGCCGACTCCCGGGACACCACCGAGTCGAGCTCGCCCTGGCCCCGCAGCTCCTCCCAGCGCCACGCGAGGAGACCGAGCGCGACCAGCACGACGAGCGCGAGGAAGCCGAGGAACATGATGCCGATCGAGCCCTGGGTGAAGGCGTGCACGGACGCGATGACACCCGAGCGCGTGAGGAACGTGCCGAAGAGCGTGAGGCTGAAGGTCAGGATCACGAGACTGATGTTCCAGAGCTTCAGCATCCGCCGCCGCTCCTGGATCATGACCGAGTGCAGGAACGCGGTGCCGGTGAGCCACGGCATGAACGCGGCGTTCTCGACGGGGTCCCACGCCCAGTAGCCGCCCCAGCCGAGCACGTGATAGCTCCACCAGCCGCCGATGAGCAGTCCGAGCGAGAGGAAGTACCAGGCCGTGATCGTCCACCGTCGCGTGAGCGCGATCCACGTGTCGGTCAGGCGACCGGTGGCCAGCGCGGCCACGGCGAAGGCGAACGGCACCGTGAAGCCGGTGAAGCCCAGGTAGAGCGCGATGGGATGCGTGATCATCCCCGTATCCTCGAGCAGCGGGTTGAGACCGCGGCCGTCGGCGGGGACGGGGCTGAGGCGCGAGAACGGCGGCGCCGCCACCGTCATGATCGTGAGGAAGAACGCCATGACGCCGAGCATCACGGTGAGCGCCCACGGATAGAGCTCACGCGCCCGCTCGCGATGCCGGAGGATCACGATCAGCGTGTACAGTGACAGCATCCAGCCCCACAGGATGATCGAGCCTTCCAGCGCGCCCCACACGCCGGTAATGCGATACCAGAACGGCGTGCCCAGATTGGTGTTGGTCGCGACGTAGCGGACGGAGAAGTCGAAGGTGAGGAACGCGTAGACGAGGAGTGCGAAGCTGCTCGTGATCAACGCGAAGACGCCGAGCGCGGCGTGCTGCGCGGACTCCACCAGGGCCGGCCGCCCCGTGCGACCACCCGCTGCGGAAAGGACCGCGCCGCCCAGGGCCAGGGCCAGCGCGACCAGGAGCATGCCCTGACCGAGTTCCGGGATCATTGACCCGCCTTCCGGAGCGTCTTGATCAGCTCCTTGTAGCCCGCTTCGCTCTTGTCGTGGGGCGCCTGGTACTCCTCGGAGTGCTTGGCCAGGATCTGCGTCGCCTTCACGTACCCGTCAGTCGTCAACGTCCCCTCCACGACAGCACCGCGGCCCTCACCGAAGAGGTCGGGCGCCGTCCCCTTGTGACGGACGGGGATGCTGGCCTGGCCGTCGGTGAGGGTGAAGGCGAGGTCGAGCGTCCGCGCATCCCAGCGCAGCGAGCCGGGCGCCACCAGCCCGCCGAGCCGATAGGCCTTGCCGGTCACCGGCGAGGCTCGCAGCTCCGAGGGCGTGACGAAGTACACCGCCGACTGGGTGACGCCGGCGTAGATCATGTAGCCGAGAGCAGCAAGGATGACGAGGCCGCCGCCGATGAATTTGGGTTTCATCGTAGCGGGTGACGCGTGCTTGGTTCGGACCGCAGGTGGCCTGTACCAGGTACGCGGGGCTCCGTTCCTTTCACGGATTGATTCACTGGCAGACCCTGATTGACTGGCCCGCCCACGGCTTGCGTGCCTTTCACCGACCGATCCATTCGATCGTGGCTCTCGAGCTCCCGTTCCTTCTTCACCAGGTGGCGCCAGTACGCGCCGAGCACGACGGCGGCCAGCAGGTAGGCAGCGACCACGAAGCTCCAGTTGTCGGGCATCACGCCAGCGCCTCCTCTTCGCGCCTCAGCAGCCGCACGCGCTTGCTCACGAGAAAGACGTAGACGAGCGCCAACACGGCGAGGTTCACGAGCAGCGTGGTGGCGAAGACGCCGGGCATCGTGCTCGGTCCGGGCTTGAGCATCGTGGGCGGCTGGTGCAGCGTGCGCCACCAGTACACCGAGAAGTGCACGAGCGGGACGTCGAGCGCGGCCACGATCCCGACGACGGCCGAGTAGCGGGCCGCGCGCTCACGATCGTCGACCATCCCGCGCACGAGCAGGTAGCCGAGGTACATCACGAAGAGCACGGCCACACTGGTGAGCCGCGCATCCCACGTCCACCACGTGCCCCACGTGGGCTTGCCCCAGATCGCGCCCGACGTGATGGTGATCGCGGTGAAGAGCACGCCGACCTCGGCCGAGGCGTGGCCGATGCGGTCGGCCGCCTCCCGCCGTGTCATCAGGTACACGATCGATGCGACGAGGACGACCGCGAACGCGAGGTACGCCACCAGCACGCTCGGCACGTGCAGGTACATGATGCGCTGCACGTTGCCCTGAGCCGCGTCCCGGGGCGCGACCCCGAAGCTCATGACGAGCCCGGCCACGAGACCGAGCACCACCAGCCATCCCAGCGTTCGATTCATCGGTTCACCCCTCGAGGATCGCGTCGAACGTCAGCACGCCGACGGCCACGTAAACGGCGTCGGCGGCGGCCAGCAGCTTCAGCCAGTGGGTCACGCCGCTCAGGCCCTCGCCGGCCAGCACCGCCTCGGTCGCCTTCACGGACGCGAGGAGCACGGGGACGAGGACGGGGAGCAGCAGCACGGGAAAGAGCAGCTCGCGCGCCCGTACCTGTGCGGTCATCGCGGCGAAGAGCGTGCCGACGGCGGCGAAGCCGACCGTGCCGAGGACGACCACGCCCGCCAGGGCCGGCAGATGTCGACCGACGTCGAGATTGAAGAACACGCCGAACAGCACGAGCGTGATCGCTTCGACGAGCAGCATCAGCAGCAGGTTGCCCGCGAGCTTGCCGAGATAGATGGCCGACTTGTCGCCGGGCGAGAGGAGCAGGCCCTCCCAGCAGTCGTGATCACGCTCGGTGAGGAAGGCGCGGCCCAGGCCCACCAGCCCGCTCAGCACGAAGCCGAGCCACAGGAGCCCGGGCAGCGCGTCGGCCAGGCGTTCGCGATCGCCGCCCAGGGTGAACTGGAAGATGAAGAGCAGCAGGAGCGTGAAGAAGAAGAGCGCGTTGAGGGCCTCCTTCGAGCGCCGCTCGGCGAGGGCATCCTTCCAGAGCACGATCCAGGCGCGGCGCGCGTAGATCACGCGTCGTCCTCGGCGTGCGCCTCGTAGAGCCGCCGCACGTCGTCGTTCGAGAGCGCAGCCGCCGGGGTGTCGAGGACGACGCCGCCGCCCGCCAGGATGACGATGCGATCGGCGACGCCGAGTCCGCGGCCGAAGCTGTGGGTGGTCAGCAGCACACAGCCACCGCTCGCCTTGAACGCGGCCAGGTACTCGTCGACCCACTTCCCGGCCTGCTGATCGAGTCCGGCGAACGGCTCGTCGAGGAGGATCACGCGCGGGCGACCGAGCGTCAGCCGGGCCAGCGCCAGCCGTCGCTTCATCCCGACCGAGAACGTCCGCACCCGCGCGTGGGCGAAGCGATCGAGGTCCACCGCGGTCAGTGCGACGCGGAGCGTCTCGGCGTCGGTCGGGCGACCGCTCAGCGTGGTCCAGAACTTCAAGTTCTCGAGCGCGGTGAGGTCGTCGTACACCCACGCGCCGTGGGCGACGAAGCCGACGCACTCACGAACCCGCTCCGCGTGCTTGACGCAGTCGTGACCGGCCACGACGGCGGTGCCGCGCGATGGCCGGGAGAGCGTCGCCAGGATTCTCAAGAGAGTCGTCTTGCCCGCGCCGTTGGCGCCGAGCAGGGCGACCGCCTCGCCGGGACGAATGGCGAGGTTGACGTCGGACAGGATGGGGCGCCCAGCATAGATCTTCTTCAGAGCGCTGACCTGAATAGCGAAATCCGCCATCATAGGTTCAAACCAGTTCATTCTCGCGCACCGCCCGGGGCGCAGTCAACGCGCCCGGTCCCGTCCTGGCCAGAATTCGCCAGACGACGACCAGAATCGCGGCCATTTCCACACCGCTGCCCACCGCCCACATGACGACCCCGCCCAGTGCCTGGTCGTCCACGGCGTCGGGAGCCCCCGCATAGGCTGTATAGAAGGGTCGTGTCGCCGACGCGAACAGCACGCCGAGACCGCCGTTGACGAGCGCGGCCAGGACGAGGTACGCGAGGCGGGCTCCGTCGGCCGGCGGCCGGCGCAGGCGAGGGGCGGGCGTGATGATCGGCCACCAGAAGACGACGGCCCCCGCCACGAAGGCGACGTGCTCGGCGACGTGCCAGGGCTCGCTTTCGAGCGCGAGGTCGTAGAGCGCCGGGATGTGCCAGAGCCATACGACGGCAGCGCTGAGGACCCACGCGACGCCGGGCGCCACGATGACGGTCGCGAGGCGCCGCAGGGGCGCGGCGCGGGTCAGAAGACGACCGACGGCGGCGCGGCCGTGACGCGGCAGAGCCCACAGAAGCGCCGCAAACGGATCGGAGCCCAGCACGAGCGGGACCGCGAGCATCATCATGAGCACGTGCTGGAGCATGTGGGCGGCGAATCGTTCGTGGGCGACTTCCGCGAGCGGTGAGGCCAGGGCCAGCGCGAACGTCCCGAGCCCGACGGCGGCCGCGAGCGGCCGCCACGGTGCGACGGCGCTCGCCGCGCGTCGAGCGAGACGGCACCAGCCGACCGCGTAGGCCGCGAAGACGAGCGCCACCGTCGCGAGCGCGAGCCCCATGCTCATTTTCGGAACGCCAGGACGGCCACCCAGACGATTTGCTCGGAGGGGGGCTCCGCCCCCCTTCCGAACCTCCCCCCGGAGGATTGCGCCGGCGAAGCCGGCGCTCGACTCAGCCCGGTATGAATGACGACGCGTTGCGGGCGGGTCATTTTCGGAACGCCAGGACGGCCACCCAGACGAAGAACGCCACCGTGCCGGTCAGGAAGAGGCCGAGCGCGAGCTTTTCGGGGAGGCTCACCGGCCGATACCGGAGAGCGTCACGAACACCAGCTCGACGAAGAGCACGGCGAGGTTCAGGACGGCGAGGGCGATCAGGACCCGCTCCGCCTTCACGACACCCTCCAGCAGGCGAAGAGATACCAGACTCCCCACACGGCGAGCACCGCGTAGACCACGAGGAGCCAGCGATTGACGCGGCCGGGACGGACCTCGATCTCACCGCCGGCGTAACGCTCGAGCGGCTCGTTTTCAGGCTCGTGGCGGATCATCGCCCTCGGCCTCGAGCACGCGCTGCTTCACGCCCTCCACGTCACCGAGGGCGCCGCCGGCCACACCCCACACGAACGCGCTGAGCGCGGCGAGCGTCATGAGCGCGGCGACCGCGAACTCTCCGAGCGTCAGGTACTCGAGCACGGTTACTCCTTGTCGCGTCGACGCGCGACGTCCAGGCGCTGCCCGGTGAGCGGATCGGTCCACGCGGACAGCGACAGCACGTAAAAGGCGACGGTCCAGCGCTCCTCGTCGGTCAGTGAGTCGGCGAACGAAGGCATCGGGGTTCCGTCGAGGCCGACGGTCAGGGCGCGGAAGATGTCGGCGGCCGTGGCGCCAGCCTTGAATTGACCACGCGTGAAATCCGTCGGCCGGATCGGGAACTCCAAGTCGTCCCGGAGCTGTTCGGCCGACGGGCCATCTCCGCGGCCCTGCTCGCCGTGACACTCCCAGCACTTTGCCGACCGGTACACGTCGCGCCCGCGCTCGATCAGCGCGCCGGACGCCACCGGTGGCGTCGCCGGCAGGCCGCCAGGCTCCGGCTTCTCGTCGCGCCAGCGCGCGGAAAACGTCTTGATGAAGGCGATGACCGCGCGGCGGTCGTCCGTGGGCAGCTCATGCCACGTGGGCATGGCCGTCCCGCGCACTCCGCGCGTGACGGTACGGTAGAGATCGGCGTCGGTGGGCAGCGATCCTGACGGCGTCGAGCGGAACTTGAAGATCGCCGCCGTGAAGTCGCGTGGCCGGGGCGACAGGAACGTCGCGGCGTCGCCGTTGCCGTCGCCATCCCGGCCATGGCAGCCGACGCAGCGCCGCGTGTACACGGCGCGCCCGCGCTCCCGCGTACCCGCGTCGGTGGCGATGGCGACGTCGGTCGTCGTGGCCATCTGGGGGGCGAAGACGTCCCGCCAGACGCCCCGGCTCGTGCCGAGTCGCTGAAGGTAGCCCACCAGTGCGACCAGGTCCGCCCGCGGGATGACGAGCCGCACGGAGTCCACGGAGAAGGGCCGGCCGCGCAACGCGGTGAGATCGAGGACGGGCAGACCGTCGATCGGGAATGCCCCATCGGGGCGAGGGCGCACGAAGGCAACGCCGGCGGAGTCGGGAAAGAGAGCGATCGGTCGATCCCGACGGAGGGTGAAGTACCGTCGCAACTCCCCGGTGGCCTCGAGCGTCGCGCGCTCGCCTTCACGACGCACCGGCACGGTGATGTCGACGAACAGCCACGGGAAGCGCGGCATCAGCGAGTCCGGCACGGTCAGGCGCGGATTCCAGTGATGCGCGTAGTGCCAGTCGTCGCCGTACTTGAGGCCGACGCGGGACAGGTCGGGCCCGATGCGGCGCGTCGAGAGCAGGTGAGGAAGATCCCACGCGTACTCGCCCGGCTCCGACACCGGCCCCCACCGCCGATCCTCGCCAGCGACGGGCCGCACATACTGGCTGTGGCAGTACCAGCATCCCTCGCGGGTGTACACCGCCCGGCCGGTCTGTTCGAGGGCCGTGTACTCGCGCGTGGGATATCGGACCCAGCTCACCTCACCGAGATCCGTGCGCACCGCGCGCGTGACCTCGCGCGCACGCGACTCCGGGACGAGCGCGGGCAGCACGCCTTGGACGAAGAGGGCAAGCGTGACGAAGAAGAAGCCGGCACCGGCGGCTAGCGTCGTGATCGATCTCATGCCATGGCCGGTCGGCGTGCGCCGAGCGATCCCCGCATGAGCGTGAGCACGAGCAGGGAGTTCCCCACGTCCATGGCCAGGCCGGTCAGCGTCCGTGCCCACCACCACGGCCGCATGGCGTCCACCGAATCGAGCCACTCGGCGCCGTCCATCAGCATGAAGCCCTGCAGCAGGCCCTGGGTGACGAGCACCACGAACATGGCCGAGATGCCGGCCGTGATCAGCCAGAAGGCTCCATTGCCGAGCGCGAACGACCACGGCGCCGACGCGGTGACCCTCGGCCACACGTAGACGGCGCCGGCCAGCGCCCACACGACGAACGTTCCGAAGATCGTGATGTGCGAGTGGGCGACGACGAAATCGGTGAAGTGGGTCGGTCGCTGCAGGACCCGCAGGGCCTCGATCGAGCCCTGGAAGCAGCCGACGAGATACATGAGCGAGCCGGTGACGAGGAACTTGGCGGGCAGATTCGGCCCGAGCGTACGCCAGCGGTGGCCGACCGTCCCGAAGAAGTTCTGGATGACCGTCCAGACCGGGATGATCAGCATCATCGAGGAGACGATGGCGATCGTTTGCGCCCATTCGGCGATCGGCGCGTACAGGTAGTGATGGATCCCGACGAACGGATAGAAGAAGGCCAGCGACCAGAAGCCGATGAGCGACAGCTTGTGGCTGTACAGCGGCGCGCGGAGGCTGGCCGGCAGGAAGTAATAGATGATGACGTACCCGGCCGGCGTGATCCACAGCCCGACGACGTAATGGATGAAGAGTCCGTGCCAGGCGGCGTTGTTGATGCCGGCGATGTGACTCGGGCCCAGCAGCAACAGGACGAGGTTCACGTCCGTCCACACGAACGCGGCGATGAGATACCAGAGCGACACGTAGAGCGGAGGCTCCGTGCGCCGGGCGATGGTTACGAGGAACTGGACGGTGAGGGCGAGGAGGACGCCGAGCGTGACGATCACGGTGACGAGCGGGAACTCACCGGCCTCCCACCCGCGATTGGCGCCGAGGGCGAGCAGCACGACGCCGACGGCGAGGTTCACGTTCCAGATCCAGAGCAGCCAGGAGCCGAGGCGCGCCCCGGCCACCGGCACGCCGCACAGACGCGGCACCACGTAATGCGCCAGCCCGATGAAGAGCGTGGAAAACGCGCCCCAGATGACGCCGTTGACGTGGATCGGGCGCAGGCGCCCGAAGGAGAGCCACGACACGCCGCCCAGGAAATCGGGATGATTGAACTTGGCGGCGACGATGGCGCCGACCGTCGGGAAGACGAGCAGCCATACGAACCCCCACGCGAGCCAGCGCCGGATGAGGTCACCGTCGAGGAGGCCGTCGTTGCGAACGACGACCGGGACTTCGGCCACGGACATCCCGGCCATCATGCCACGCCGGGCGCAGTGGACAAAGGAACGACGACGCTAGATGCGCATGGCCCGGAGGCGCGCGATCCGGTCCTCGATCGGCGGGTGCGTCGAGAACAGATTCATGAACGCCCGTCCGCTCAGCGGGTTGACGATGAAGAGGTGGGCCGTCGCGGGATTGGCCTCCATCGGCGCGACCTGCTGGGCCATCTGGAGCTTCTCGAGGGCTTTCGCCAGGCCCCACGGCTTGCCGGCGACGCGGGCACCGGTGGCGTCCGCCTGATACTCGCGAGATCGGGACACGGCCATCTGGACCAGCATCGCGGCGATCGGGGCCAGGACGGCCATCAAGATGGCCCCGAACGGGCTGCCGCCCTCGTCGTCGTCACGCCGGCCGCCGAACATCGCCGCCCACTGCGCCATGTGGGCCAGATACGTGATGGCGCCGGCCAGCGTGGCCGCGATCGTCGAAATCAGCACGTCGCGGTTCTTCACGTGGGAGAGCTCGTGGGCGAGCACACCCTCCAGCTCGTCCTCGTCGAGGATCCGCATGATGCCTTCCGTCACCGCGACGGCCGCGTGCTCGGGGTTTCGGCCGGTGGCGAAGGCGTTGGGGGTGTCGGTCGGGATGAGGTACACGCGCGGCATCGGGATCTGAGCGCGCGTGGTCAGCCGGCGCAGGATGGCGTAGAGGCGGGGCGCCTGCGCCTCATCGATCGGCTGGGCCCCGTACATCGACAGCACGATCTTGTCGGAGAACCAGTAGCTGAAGAAATTCATGGCCATGGCCAAGACGAAGGCGACCATCATGCCTTGCCGGCCACCGATGGCGCCCCCGATCAGGATGAGCATCGCGGTGAGTACCGCGAGAAGGATTGCGGTCTTGAACATGTTGGACATGAGTCACTCCTCGTCGCTCTATAAAAGGAGGCGGAACTTCCGGACAAAGCGTAGCAAACGAGTCCTGGGGGGTCAAATTCCTTGACTTGCCAGGACCCCGCCGATACACTGAACCGGTTTTGGAAAAAAGTTCACTAACAACAAAGACTTACACGGGGTTCGGCCCCCGGAGCCGATGTCGATGATCATTCGCGTTTCCGACATCCCGGACGACGGCCTCACATTCGCCAACGTCGGCGAGTTCGTCGCGCCTTATACCGATCGCTCGTGGCGCCTCGATGGCGTCCGGCTCAACGTCGCCCGTGACGGAGACGATCTCGTGGTGACCGGTGAGCTGGCGGCGACGGTGCCGCTCACGTGCGGCCGCTGCGTCGAGGAGTTCCCGATCGCCATCAGGGTGCCCGTCGACGTGCGCTACCTGCCGCGCCCCGCCGTGGCCGACGACGCCGAGCTCGGTGCCGACGACCTGGACCTCGACTTCTACGACAACGACGAGTTGAACCTGAACGTGCTCGTCGAGACCGAAACGACGCTGGCGCTTCCGATGAAGCCGCTGTGCCGGTCGGAGTGTCGCGGGTTGTGCGCCGTCTGCGGGGTCAACCGCAACACGACGGCCTGCTCGTGTGAGACGCGAGCGCCCGACCCCCGGTTGGCCGCGCTCCGCGATCTCGCCAGCCGCCCCCATCACTGAGGAGAGGAAGGACTCTCGATGCCGCTGCCGAAACGACGCCACAGCAAGACGCGGGGCCGCAAGCGCCGCACGCATTACAAGCTCGCCGTGCCGACGCGGTCGGTGTGTCCGCAGTGTCGAGAGCCGAAGCTCCCTCACCGGGTCTGCCCGCACTGCGGCTACTACAAGGGCCGCGAAATCATCTCGGTCGAAGGAGCCTAGCGCCACGCCGGGGCGCCTGCTCCCCGACGACCCGCCCGCATGAAGATCGCGGTCGACGCCATGGGTGGGGACTTCGGGCCCGCCGTGGTCGTGGAGGGCGCCGCCGCGGCCGCCCGCGAGTTCGGCGCGGTCGTCATCCTCGTCGGTGACAAGGCCGCCATCGAGCGTGAGGTTGCCCGCGTCGGCGCCGGCACGCTCGGCCTCGAGATCCGGCATGCCTCCCAGGTGGTCAGCATGGGCGAGAGCGCCTCGCAGGCGCTCCGCCGCAAGCGTGATTCGTCCCTGCGCGTGGCCGCCCAGCTGGTCAAGGACGGCGAGGCGTCCGCCTTCGTGTCCGCCGGCAACACCGGCGCCGCCATGGCCATCGCCATGTTCGTGATCGGTGTGCTGCCCGGCGTCGACCGTCCCGCCATCGCCGCGGTGGTGCCGAACCTCAAGCGTTTCACCGTCCTCCTCGACGTCGGAGCCAACGTCGATCCCAAGCCTGCGCACCTGATGCAGTTCGCGGTGATGGGCCACGTGTACGCGCGCGACATCCTGGGCTTCGACAATCCCCGCGTGGGCCTGCTCTCGGTGGGCGAGGAGGAAGGGAAGGGGAACGAGCTGACCAAGGAGGCCTACGAGCAGCTGAAGGAGTCGTCACTGAACTTCTCGGGCAACGTCGAGGGCCGCGACATCTACAACGGCCGCTGCGACGTGGTCGTGACCGACGGGTTCACCGGCAACGTCGCGCTCAAGATCTCCGAGAGCCTGGCCGAGATGTTCGGCGCGATGATCCGCGAGGAGCTCACCCGCGACATGCGCTCGAAGGTAGGCGCGGCGCTCGTCGTGCCG
>MNEG01000085.1 GCA_001917585.1 Candidatus Rokubacteria bacterium 13_1_40CM_68_15 | reverse complement strand
ACGACTGCTTCGCTCCCTCCAGATTGCCCTTCGCCTGGTCGACGTTGGCCTGGCCGAGCACCGCGCGCAGGTCTTCGAGGCTGAGCCCGTAGGACGCCAGCACGCTGGGATCGGCTTGCACGCGGACCGCCGGCTTCTGCCCACCGCTGATCGACACCAGGCCGACGCCGGGGAGCTGCGAGATCTTCTGGGCGAGGTTGGTGTCGGCCAGGTCCTGAATCTTGGGAAGCGGCAGCGTGTCCGAGGTGAGGGCGAGCGTCAGGACGGGCGTGTCGGCAGGATTGACCTTGCTGTAGACGGGTGGGCTGGGCAGATCGCGCGGCAAGAACGTCGCCGCGGCATTGATGGCGGCCTGGACCTGCTGCTCGGCGACGTCGATCGCATAGTCGAGCGTGAACTGCAGCGTGATGAGCGAGGCGCCGAACGAGCTCGTCGACGTCATCTGCTTGAGGCCGGGCAGCTGACCGAACTGTCGCTCGAGCGGAGACGTCACCGACGAGGCCATGACATCGGGGCTGGCGCCCGGATAGAAGGTCAGGATCTGGATCGTCGGATAGTCGACTTGCGGCAGCGCCGAGATCGGGAGCTGCAGGTAGGCGACGCTTCCGGCGAGGAGAATGGCGGCGGTGAGCAGGGCAGTGGCGACGGGACGAAGGATGAAAAGACGCGAAGGACTTGCCATGTCACCTCGGCCGCGGCGGCGGTGCGCTCGTCTCAGACTACCGCAACATTATTAGGATTGACGAGCGGCACCGCCGCCTGGTTGACGAGTCGCCGGCCGGGCGCTGGCTCTACCGCCCGCGGCTCACGACGCCTGACGACGATGGCGGCCGTGGCCTCCCCGCTCCATCAACTGAGCGAGCTTCTCTCGCTGATCGGGCGTCAGGATCGGGGCGACCTGTCTGAGCGTGCTCGTGCGCATCTGGACGCTCTGGGCCATCAGCCGCTGGACCTCATCCTGCTTGGCCTGGATGGTCTGGTTGTCGCTGCTGGTCAGCGCCAGATGGCGAAGCTCGGCCTGCGCCTGTCGGAGTTGCTGCCAGTGCTGACGCTTGGTGTCGGCGTCCCGCTGATAGATTTCACGGATCGCCTGCACCTGCTGGTCGCTCAGCCCGAGCTGTTGCTGGAGCCGGTTGTCCCAGCGCGGCTGCTGCTCGGTCTGCGCCTGCGGCGACTGGGCCGCCGAGGCCACGGTCGTGACGCCGGCAGCGAGCGCGAGGGTGACGGCAACGATCGCACGTGTCCATCTCATCGTGGTGCACCTCCATGCGTGGGTTCGTTACTCCTAGGACGTGAGGCGTTCCGCCTTTGTTCAGGGATCGGCCTCTGGTATGATCCCCGGGCCATGCCCCAGCGTCTGCCCGATCTGGTCGGCCGCGCGATGGTTGATCCCGACTTCCTGGCCGATCTGCAACGAACGCCCGACGCGATCCTTGCCCAGTACGAGCTGAGCGATGACGAGCGGACAGCCGTCCAGACTGCCCTGGTCCGACTGGCCGACACTCCGCCCAACCAGCGCGCGGTCATCCTGCGCACCACCCTGCTCCGCCGCGTCGCGACCTGAGCGTCGCGGTGACGGTGGTCGCGCGCGCCGCGGCGCCGCTCCTGCTCCCGGCCGTACGCGCCCAGAATCCTGGCGCCGATTCGTCGGGTCAGCGGCTCGACGTCGATCGGCGCCTTCAGCGGCGGCCATCCTGATGGCGGCCACCGCGGACATTGCGGCGTTCCTCAAGAGCGTGAAGCTCTTCCGGGAGTTCACCGACAGCGAGCTGCTGGCGTTCGCGGCCCGGCTCGACGAGCGAACGCTCAAGCAGGGACAGGTGCTCTTCCGAGAGGGCGATCCCGGCGAGGAGATGTTCGTCGTGCAGAAGGGCACCACGATCATCTCCAAGGTCGTCAGCGGGCGGGTCGAGCAGGTGCTGGCGCGGGCCACGGCGGGTGACTTCTTCGGTGAGATGAGTCTCTTCGACCGATCGCCGCGCTCGGCGACGATCCAGGCCGAGACGGACGTTGCCCTCCTCGTCCTGGATCGCGAGCACCTCAACCTGCTCATCGAGGTCAACCCGCGGGCGGCGGCCGCGTTCTTCCACTCCCTCGTCTACGTGTTCATCGAGCGCCTGCGCGCCTCCGGCGAGCTCGTGGCGGAGATCACGCGCTGGGGCCTCGAAGCCACCGGCCTGGACATGGAATCGCGATGACGGACGCCGCGCCGCCCCGCCGGGCCAAGCTCGAGCTCCTCGTCCGCCGCGACGGCGACGAGACCGGCTTCGACCTCCGTACCGTCGGCAGCGCGGCGGCCTGGGTGAAGATGCGGCCGCAGCGCGTGCCGTCCGACCATTTCGAGCTGGCGGAAGTCACCTCGCGCGTCGACCGGCAGGCCAGCTTCATCCTCAAGAACACGCAGACCGAGCGCTTCCTGATGCTCTCGGAGCCCGAGCGTTTCCTGTGGGACCAGATGGACGGTCGCGCGTCGGTCCAGGACATCGCGACCGCCTACGTCCTGCGCTATGGCCAGTTCGACTTCGACATGATTCCCGGGCTCATCAAGAAGCTCCAGCGCGCCCAGCTGCTCTCGCTCACGCCCGCCTCGCGCTTGCGGTACGCGCTGGCCAGGCATCGCGAGCGCCGCCTGCTGCGGGCCGCCGAAGCCACTCTGACCGCGCTCGAGCGCGTCAACATTTCGAGCCGGCGCGTCCAGCCGTTCTTCCACGGTGCCTATCGGTGGGGTGGCGGCCTGCTGTTCACGCCGGTCGCGCTGGTCGTCTGTCTGGTCCTCGCCGTGGTCGGCCTCGTGGCCGGCGTGAAGCTGTGGCGAGAAGCCGACGTCGCCGCGGGTTTCGGCGCCAGTCCATTGCTGGCCATCCTCACCGTGAAGCTGCTGTTCCTGTTCACCCTGGCGGCGCATCAGATCGTGCACGGTCTCGCCCTGGTCCACTACGGCCGCCGCGTCCGCGAGTTTGGCTTCACGTTCCTTCACGGCTTCTTGCCGACGTTCTACGTCGACGTCACCGACATCTTCATGGCCAGCCGGCGGGCTCGCGTCGTCACCGCCGTGTCGGGGACCCTGGTGCACCTCGTCTTCGGCTCTCTGTGGTTCATGCTCGCGCTCCGCGCGCCCCATGGCGGCTTCGTGCAGGCGTTCGCCGCCGCCTCGGGAATGTTGCAGTGGCAGGCGTTCGTGCTGGCGCTCTACCCGTTCTGCTTCGTCGAGATGGACGGCTATCACGTCCTCGTCGACGTGCTCGGCGTGCCGACGCTCAAGCACGACGCGATGGCATACGTGAAGTCGCTGTTCTCAGGCGGTCGCGCTCCCGTGTCGCGCCGCGAGGCCGGTCTCTGGATCGGCTACGTCGTGCTCTCCGTCGTCTCGATCGCGGCCTTCCTCGTTTTCAACGTCTGGGTCGTCATCCACGCCACGCGTTGATCCTCGCGGTCACCCGCTCGCGGCCAGCGCGGCCACGGCGGTGGTGATGGCCTGCGCGGTGTGGGGAGCGGGCGGCGGCGGCGCCTCCAGAAGCGCGCGCTGCTCGCTCTCGGGCAGCGCGGCGACCTGGGCTTGAGCGCGCGCACGTAGCGCGTCGCCGAGGAGGAGCGCCACTTCCGTCAAGGCCGCCAGCGCGGCCCCGCGACCGGCGTCGTCGGACGGCGAGGTGAGGCTCTGGGCCAGCACGGCACGGAGACGGTTCGACAGACACACGGTATCGCCGCTCATGGCGACAAGCTCGCCGTGAAGCGGCGCCCATGCGAGCGTGAGGCGATGGGCGGCGGCTCGAAGAGCCGGGCCGAGCGCCGGCACGCTCGTCGCCGCCACGATGGCGCCGATGCCATCCGCCACCTCGGCGGCAAGCGCCCGACGCTCGGTCGGTTGCCATGGCGGCTCGATGATTCTCACGACGTCGCCGACCTCGGTCAGCTCGAGGATGTCCTCGACGGCCGTCCCCAGCGCCCAGAGCGAGCAGACCACGCGTTTACCGACGTCGCGCACCCGGTATGCCGCGTGGCGGCCGACGCCTTGCACGTCGGGACGATGATACGCGCGTGACCGCCACACGACCTTCTCCACGCGGTCGCGGAGGTAGACGCAGGCGGCCTCGGGGGTGAAGACGCGTTCGTGCGGCGCCGGGCGCCAGGCGAGCGCGCCGCGCATGAAGGCAACGAGGGGATCATCGGGCGCCACGTCGTAGTCGAACGAGTCCAGCAACGTCGTGAACAGCTGCTCCGTCGGGTACGGCCCGGTATAGCGGAGCGAGCTCCGGCCCTGGTCGCGGGCGAGCGACGAGATCACGTTCAGCACCGTCGCCCCGGCGCCGGCGGGGAGTCGAGCGGGCTCGGCCAGCGTGGGAATGCGATCGACGTCGGTCCAATCGAGCGCTTCGAAGCGCGTGAGCGCGTCACCGCGGGCTTCGAGGGTACCGGCGTGCCAGAGACGATCGCTGCGACCCCACGGCGCGCCCGTCTCGGCCTGCGGCTCGACACGTAGCCACGAGCGATCGGGCAATCGCACGCGCGCATCGGCGAGCGTGTGGTCGTGCCAGCGAAGCGCGAGCAGGAGGGTGCCGTGGCGGTCGAGCTCCAGCAGGCGGCGTCGGCGCGCAGCGTCGGCGTAGCACACCGTCGTGCCGTGCCGCTCGACGGCCACGACTTCGGCGAGCGCAACGAGATCGGCGACATCAGCCGCCTCGCCTCCGAGGCCGCCGAGACGGCGTGCCGCCCGGCCAGCGTCCACGAGGCGGAATGATACAATGCGCTGATGCAGAGGAACGTGGACGAGTTGGTGTGGCGTCCCGCAACCGAGCTCGCCGCCCTCATCCGGTCGAAGCAGATTTCTCCGGTGGAGCTGACGGAGGCTGTGCTCGCCCGAATCGATGCGCTGAACCCACGCCTCAACGCATTCTGTCTCGTCGCGCACGACCTGGCCCGGCGCGGCGCACGCGAAGCCGAGATCGCCGTCACCAAGGGTGAGCCGTTGGGCGCGCTCCACGGCGTACCACTGTCGATCAAGGATGTGATCTTTACTCGCGGACTGCGCACGACCGGCGGCTCGCGGCTGTTTGCCGAAGCCGTGCCTGACGACGACGCGGTGGCGGTCGGCCGACTGCGGGCGGCGGGCGGTGTCGTCCTCGGCAAGACCACGACATCGGAGTTCGGTCACAAGGCCCTGACCGAGAGTCCTCTCTTCGGCGTCACGCGCAATCCCTGGAATCTCGAGCTCACCCCCGGCGGCTCCAGTGGTGGCGGGGCCGTGGCCGTGGCCAGCGGCTTCGGTCCGGTCGCGCTCGGCACCGACGCCGGCGGCTCCGTGCGGATACCCGCCTCGTTCTGCGGCGTGTACGGCTTCAAGCCCTCGCGGGGACGGGTGCCGGACACGCACGGATTCCCCGGCTACGAGCACGTGAACTGCCCGGGGCCGCTCACCCGCAGCGTGCGTGACGCCGCGCTCGTCCTCGACGTCATCGCCGGCGGCGACGACCGCGACCGCTTCTCACTCCCGCGCGAGAGCGGCCACTACGTCGAAGCGTGCGACGAGGGGATCAAGGGCCTGCACGTTGCCTGGGCGCCCGACCTCGGCTTTGCCACCGTGGATCCCGGCGTGCAGGCGATCTGCGAGAACGCCGCGGCCGAGTTCGAAGGGCTGGGCTGTCGTGTCGAGGTCGTGAATCCCGGCTGGGAGAACCCTGAGGACACGTTCAGCACGCTGATCGCCGCGCAGTTCTACGCGCACTGGTCGGATCAGCTTCCCGAAGCGGAGAAGCACCTCGATCCCACGCTCGTCCGCTTCATCGGTCGTGGTGCCGGTGTCAGCGCGCGGGAGTACATCCTCGCCCAGGAGCGCGTGAAGGCATACTGGGCAGAGATCCACGCGTTCCTCGCGCGATTCGACCTGCTGCTCACGCCCACGGTGGCGGTGCCGCCGTTTCCGTCGGGCCAGGCGCCCCCGCGAGAGATCGCCGGCCAGCGTGTCTCGGTCCTGGGCTGGATGCCGTTCACGTACCTCTTCAATCTCACGGGCCAGCCGGCGGCGAGCGTGCCGGCCGGCGTCACCGACGACAGGCGGCCGGTAGGACTCCAGATCGTGGGACGTCGCCACGCCGACCGCACGGTCCTGGCGGCGTCAGCAGCGTATGAGGCGGCATGCCCCTGGGGCGATCGCCGGCCGCCGCTGTGACCGCCCCGCGGCCACGGCGGCGGAGGCGTCTGAACGCGACCGCTCGCTGGGCCCTCGCATCCGCCATCCTCGCAGGTCTCCTCGCTTTAGTGATCTGGCTCGTGGCCACCGACGCTCCGTCGATCCGCTTCATCGTGCGCCTGTACCGCGACAAGCATTTCCTCAAGCACACGGTGGCGGCCTGGGGCTGGGCCGCGCCAGTGGTGTTCATCGCGATCCAGGCCCTGCAGGTGATCATTGCCCCCATCCCCGGTGAGATCACCGGCCCGGTCGGTGGCGCACTCTTCGGCACCCTCTGGGGCGTGATCTACTCGACGATCGGGCTCACGGTTGGCACGCTCGTGTGCTTCTGGGTCGGGCGCAAGTGGGGCGAGCCGCTGGTGCGCCCCTGGCTGTCCGAGCACAACTGGAACCGCCTCAACTTCATCCTCGAAGCCGAGGGCGCGATCCTCTGCTTCATCCTCTATCTGATTCCCGGCTTCCCGAAGGACATCATTTCTTACCTCTTCGGCATCAGTCCGATGCCGTTCTGGCTGTTTGCGGTGGTCTCCACGCTCGGGCGCATCCCCGGCACGTGGATCTCGTCATACTTCGGCGCAAACGTGGGCGAACAGCAGTACATCTACGCCATCGTGTTCTTCGCCCTCATCTGCGGAGCCTGCCTGCCGGTCTATTACTATCGCGATCGAATCGTGAAGCGTCTCCACCGCAAAACGGGCCGCGACAAGAGCCTTGACGGCCGCGACCGCGCTCCGATAGAGTAGCTCTCACCTCATGCATCAGGCGCGGCGCTGCGGCTTCCTCTCCTATTTCTTCTTCGGAGGGGTCTGCCCAGGCACCCTGACATGAGCTGACAGGGAGCCGCGGGCAGACCGAAGCCCGCGGCGCCGACGATCCCAAGGCCGCGGGCTCAACCCCGCGGCCTTTTTCGTTGACACGGGATCGCCAGACCGAGCGAGAGCGGAGGAATCAGATGATCATCGTGCTGAAGGCGGGAGCGACGGAAACAGAGATCGATCAGGTCGCCGCGCGTGTCCGGGCCCTGGGCTACGCGCCCCACATGATCCGCGGAGAGATCCGGACCGTTATCGGTGCCGTAGGAGACGAGCGAGGCAAGGAGGATCTCCTTTCCCTGGAGAATCTGGAGTGCGTCGAGACCGTCCAGCGGATCCTGCAGCCGTTCAAGCTGGCCAGTCGCGAGATCAAGGCCGAAGCGACGCAGGTCCGCGTCGACGGCGTCGTCATCGGGGGCAAGCGCGTCGTCGTCATGGCCGGGCCGTGCTCGGTGGAGTCGCGCGACCAGGTGCTGGAGGTTGCCGCCAAGGTCAAGGCGGCCGGTGCGACGATCCTCCGTGGTGGCGCCTTCAAGCCACGCACGTCGCCCTACGCGTTCCAGGGCCTTGAAGAGGCCGGACTGAAGTTCCTCGCCGAAGCCAAGCGCGAGACCGGCTTGCCCATCGTCACCGAGGTGATGGAGCCGGAGAAGGTGGGGATCGTAGCCGAGTACGCCGACATCCTCCAGATCGGCGCGCGCAACATCCAGAACTTCTCGCTGCTCAAGCGCGTGGCCGAGGAAAAGAAGCCGGTGTTGCTCAAGCGCGGCATGGCGACATCGATCCAGGAATGGCTGCTCTCGGCCGAATACATCCTGAGCGGCGGCAACCCGAACGTCATCCTCTGCGAGCGCGGCATCCGGACGTTCGAGACGGCCACGCGCTTCACGCTCGACCTCAACGCCGTGCCGGTCCTGAAGAAGCTCACCCACCTCCCGGTCCTCGTCGATCCCAGCCACGGCACCGGCCACTGGGAGTACGTCGAATCGATGGCGCGAGCGGCGGTGGCTGCTGGCGCCGACGGACTTATCATCGAGGTCCATCCGCGCCCCGCCGACGCCCTCTCCGACGGCCCCCAGTCCCTCAAGCCCGACCGGTTCGCCGATGTCATGACTCGGCTCCGGCGCGTGGCCCACGCGGTGGATCGGGACTTGTAAGGAAGTAAACCGCTATAATCCGTCGCGGCATGTGGGGCGACAGGCTGAAGGCGCTGCGGGAGCGTCCGCTCATCGGACTGCTCGCGTCTCTCACGATCCATCTGGCCGTCATCGCTGCGCTCTTGCTCGTTGGCGCTCCCTTCAGCAAAGTCCAGGTGAAGCGGGGCGAGCCCCTCTTCGTCGAGCTTCCGGATATCCCGGAGCCAGCACCGGCTGGCAATCCCGCGGCCAGGTCGGCGGGGCCGCCCGTCGAACAGCCCTCGCCCCAAGCGGTGAAACCGGCTCCGCCGTCACCGCCGACGGCCAGGCCAGCACCGCCAACCCCCAGCCGTCCGGCACTGAAACCGCCAGTCGTCGCCAGCCGTCCCGCTCCGCCGGAGCCACCTCGCGCTCAGCCCACGCCGCCGCGTCCGGCTCCGCCGGCGCCGTCGCCCGACGCCGCGGGCCCTGGCGCGCCGGAGGCTACGCCGCCCGCGCCAGAGGCAACACCCGCCGCGCCGCCCACGCCTCCGCTGAGCGCCACGCCGGCTGCGTCGGCGCCGCCGGCTCCTCAGGTTGCCGCGCTCCCACCTCAAGCCCAGACGCCGCCGCCCGTGGATATCCGGTCAGCGTTGAGGCGCGGCGGCGGGGCGGGAGGCACGGCGGACGGTCGCGGCGGTATCGAAGGCGAGCCCATCCCGCTCAATTCGACCGATCCGAACTTCAGCGATTACCTCGACCGCGTCCGGCGATTGATCAAGCAGAACTGGGGATACCCCTGTGTAAAGAACGGAGAGACCCGGGAGTGCGAGTACAAGACCGCGTCGCTCGTGGTCGAGTTCGGCATCCTCAAGGCCGGTGGGGTTCAGTTCGTCGAGGTGCGGCGCTCCTCGGGCTTCGCGATCTATGACGACTACGCCGTCAACGCCATCAAGCTCGGCTCGCCGTTTCCGCCAGTGCCGAAGGAAATGATGGCCCACATGAGGTCGACAAGCACCGGTGTCAGCATCGTGGCAATCTTCACATATATGGTCGATACGTCGTTGACGAACTTCCTCCGGTAAACGCCTGTAATCGCGCGCGTTTGGCTTGACTCACTCCACGGTGGTGTGTAGCATGATCGGTACTCTGGATAGGCTCGTAGCTCAGTGGGAGAGCGCCTCTCTGACGCAGAGGAGGTCGGCGGTTCGAAACCGCCCGAGCCTACCAACCACCTTCCCCCAAGGAGTGTATGGCGGCGTCTGAGGAAGAGCGACATCTCACCCTGACCGGCGACTTCGACTGCGATCCGTCGCCGCTCTCCACGCTCCGACATTCGACCTCGCACGTGATGGCGCAGGCCGTGAAGCGTCTGCATCCCGAGGTGAGGCTGGCGATCGGACCGGCCATCGAGGACGGCTTCTACTACGACTTCGATCGATCGACGCCGTTCACGACCGATGACCTCGCGCGGATCGAGGCCACCATGCGCGAGATCGCCCACGCCGATTACCGGTTCGAGCGCCGCGAGATGGACCGGACCGAGGCCATCAGGTTCTTTCGCGAGCGTGACGAGCGCCTCAAGGTGGAGATCCTCGAGGGCATCGACGCGCCCCGGGTGTCGCTCTACGAGCAGGGCGAGTTCGTCGATCTCTGCCGCGGGCCGCACGTGGCGTCCACAGGCCGAGTGAAGCACTTCAAGCTGCTCTCGTCGTCAGGCGCGTACTGGCGGGGCAGCGAGAAGAACCCGATGCTGCAGCGCATCTACGGCACGGCGTGGCTCACGGCCGAGGATCTCGAGAAGTACCTGTGGCGGGTGGAGGAGGCGAAGAAGCGCGACCACCGCAAGCTGGGACGCGAGCTCGACCTCTTCGACTTCCACGAGGTGGCCCCGGGAGCCCCCTTCTGGCTGCCCAGCGGCATGGTCCTCGTGCGCGAGCTGGAGAAGTTCGCGCGAGAGTCGCTCGACGCCCACGGTTATCAGGAGATCTCGACGCCGCTGCTGGTCAACAAGAGGCTGTGGGAGCAGTCCGGGCACTGGGAGCACTATCAGGACAACATGTTCAAGGTCGAGGTCGAAGGCGAGACCTTCAGCCTCAAGCCGATGAACTGTCCGGAGTCGACCTACGTCTATCGCCGGGCCCTGCGCTCCTATCGCGACTTGCCGCTGCGCCTCTCCGAGATGGGACGCTGCCACCGCAACGAGCGCTCGGGCACGTTGACCGGCCTCGTGCGTGTCCGCCAGTTCACCCAGGACGACGCCCACATCTACTGCCGGCCCGATCAGCTCCAGGACGAGATCACGGCGCTGCTCGCGCTCGTCCGCGAGTGGTACAAGGTCTTCACGCTGGAGCCCTCGTTCAAGCTCTCGACGCGGCCGGAGAAATATCTCGGCACGCGCGAACAGTGGGACGCCGCCGAGCGCGCCCTGGCCGAAGCGCTGCGCGCCAACGGCCTGGCCTACGACGTCAATGCCGGCGACGGCGCGTTCTACGGCCCCAAGATCGACGTGGACGTCCACGACGTCCTGGGCCGGCAGTGGCAGATCGCGACGATCCAGGCCGACCTCACGATGCTGCCCGAGCGCTTCCAGCTCGAGTACATCGACGCCGACGGCCAGCCCAAGCGTCCGGTGGCGATCCATCGGGCGATCTTCGGCTCGTACGAGCGCTTCATCGGCATCCTGACCGAGCACTACGCGGGAGCGTTCCCGACGTGGCTGGCGCCCGTGCAAGCTCGCGTGTTGCCCATCAGTGAAAAGCACGCCGACTATGCCCGGACCGTCTGGGAGCGCCTGCGCGGGGCGAGGATCCGCGCCGACCTCGACGACCGCAACGAGAAGCTCGGGTACCGCATTCGCGATGCCCAGATGCGCAAGGTGCCCTACATGCTCGTCGTCGGCGAGCGTGAGCGCGCCGCCGGCACGGCGAGCCTGCGCCCGCGGACCGGCGAAGACGTCGGCGCCGTCGCCCTCGACCGCGTGGTGGGCGATCTCACGCGCGAGATCGCCGTTCGTGCGCCCGATCTGACCGTGGGCCGTTCGTGACCGGGCGGCCGTCCTCAGTGGTTGTCCTCGACGCTGTCCGTCTGCACGACCGGACGGACGGCCAATAGGAGCTGCCTATCAGTCAAGCCAAGGAGATCCGCGTCAACGAAGGAATCCGTGTCCGTGAAGTCCGCGTGGTCAGCGCCGACGGCGAGCAGCTCGGCATCATGCCGATCCAGCAGGCGCTGGAGACGGCGCGGCAGCGCGAGTTCGACCTGGTGGAAGTGGCGCCCGAAGCCCAGCCGCCCGTGTGCCGGATCATGGACTTCGGCAAGTATAAGTACACGCAGGCCCGGCGGCTCAAGGAAGCGCGCAAGAAGCAGACGACGATCCAGGTCAAGGAAGTGAAGATGGGCCCCAAGACGGAGAAGCACGACTTCGACTTCAAGGTGAAGCACGTGCGCCGTTTCCTCGACGAGGGCCACAAGGCGAAGGTGACGGTACGCTTCAAGGGCCGGGAGATGGCTCACACCGAGCTCGGCTGGAAGATGCTGCAGAAGATGGTGGAGTCGGTGCAGGACATCGCCACCGTCGACAACAATCCCAGGATGGAAGGGCGGATGCTGCACATCGTCCTCTCGCCCAAGGCCCAGCACTAGCAGGCACGGAGAACGAGAATGCCCAAGATGAAGACGAAGCGGGGCGCGGCCAAGCGGCTCAAGAAGACCGCGTCCGGAAAGCTCAAGCGGCACAAGGGGTGGAAGAGCCACCTCCTGGAGGCCAAGTCGCCCAGGCGGCGGCGGCGCCTCCGGAAGGCGCAGCTGATCTCGAAAGCGGACGAGCGCCGGTTGAAGGTGCTCGTGCCGTACCTGTAGGGAGGAAGCCGAGCGATGCCACGCGCGAAGGGCGGTTCCAAGACGCGCCAGCGGCGCAAAAAGATCCTCAAGAAAGCCAAGGGCTACGTCGGCGGTCGACGGAAGCTGTACCGGCCAGCGGCTGAGACCGTCCTGCGCGCCGGCGCGTTCGCATACCGCGATCGCCGGCAGAAGAAGCGGCGGGCGCGCGCCCTGTGGATCGTGCGCATCAACGCGGCCTGCCGCCAGGTTGGTCTCTCCTACTCGACGTTCATGGCCGGGCTCAAGAAGGCGGGAGTGCTCCTCGATCGCAAGGTCCTGGCCGAGATGGCGCTGACCGATCCGGCCGGGTTCGCGAAGATCGCCGACACCGTCAAGGCTCACGCCGGCTGAGCGTGGTGCGGCACCCGCGCGTCGACGCCATCGCCGACGAGGCGCGAGCCGCCATCGGCCGCGCGACCTCGTCGACCCAGCTCGAGGAGCTTCGCGTCCGCTATCTCGGTCGCCAGGGGACCCTGACGATGCTCCTGCGCTCGCTCGGCTCGCTGCCCGCCGCCGAGCGCCCGCGCGTGGGCGCCGCCGCCAACGAGGTCAAGCGGGAGCTGGAGGCGCTGCTCGAGCTGCGGCTGGGCGAGACGCGGGAAGCCGAGCGCCGTCTGGAGCGCGCGCGCCAGCGTATCGACCTGACGCTGCCCGGGCGCCGGCCGCTCCCCGGTGGCGTGCACCCGCTCACGCGCGTGCAGGACGAGATCGTGTCCATCTTCGTCGGCCTCGGCTTCTCGGTGGCCGAGGGCCCCGAGATCGAGGACGACTACCACAACTTCGAGGCGCTCAACATCCCGCGCGACCACCCCGCCCGCGACATGCAGGACACGTTCTACCTGAGCGAGGACACGCTGCTGCGCACGCAGACCTCGCCCGTGCAGATCCGCACCATGCAGGCGCAGCGGCCGCCCGTGCGCATCATCGTTCCGGGGCGCGTCTACCGCCGTGACGCCGACATCACGCACTCGCCGATGTTCCACCAGGTGGAAGGCCTGGCCGTCGACCGCAGCATCTCGATGGGCGACCTCAAGGGCACCCTCGAGCTCTTCGCGCGCGAGATGTTCGGCGGCCGCGCGAAGATCCGCTTTCGGCCGTCGTTCTTCCCGTTCACCGAGCCGTCGGCCGAGGTCGACGTGCTCTGTTTCCTGTGCGGCGGCGGCGGCTGCCGGGTCTGTAAGCAGTCGGGCTGGCTCGAGATCCTCGGCTCCGGCATGGTGCACCCCCAGGTGCTCCGGAACGTCGGCTACGATCCCGAGGAGGTCACCGGCTGGGCGTTCGGCATGGGGGTCGAGCGCGTCGCCATGCTCAAGTACGGCATCGACGACATCCGACTCTTCTTCGAAAACGATCTACGCTTCCTGCGGCAGTTCGTGTAACCGTGAAGATTCCCTATCGCTGGATCCGTGAGTTCGTCGATCTCGACCTGACGGCCGAGCAGGCCGCCGACCGGCTGATCAACGCCGGCGTCGAGGTGGCCAGTGTCACCCCGCTGGCGCCGGGGCTTCGCGGCGTCGTCATCGGCGAGATCGAGGCGATCGAGCGCGAGCTCGGTGAGAGCCACGGACACCGGCTGGTGCTGTGCCGCGTCTCCACCGGCGGCGAGCACTTCAGCGTCGTCTCCGGGGCGCCGAACACCGCCGTCGGCCTGCGGGCCGCCTTCGCGCCACCGGGCGCCGTGCTCCCCGGCGACCGCCGGATCGCCAGCGCGAAGATCCGCGGCACGGAGTCGCAGGGGATGCTCTGCTCGGAGCGGGAGCTGGGTCTCGGTGACGAGCACGAGAGCGGCATCCTCACCGTCGATGCCGACGCGCCGCTGGGCGCCGATCTCGTGACCCACCTTGGTCTCGACGATCACGTCCTCGAGGTCGAGATCACGCCCAACCGTCCCGACTGTCTCTCCGTCGTCGGCGTCGCGCGCG
The DNA here is from genome assembly GCA_001917585.1 of Candidatus Rokubacteria bacterium 13_1_40CM_68_15. Classification (GTDB taxonomy): domain Bacteria; phylum Methylomirabilota; class Methylomirabilia; order Rokubacteriales; family CSP1-6; genus 40CM-68-15. Next base: position 6,660 of record MNEG01000085.1, on the reverse strand, counting down.
AGTTGTCCGCGCTGACCGGGGCGCCCTTCCGCGCGCCCGTGATCGCGGTGAAGGAGTCCGACGAGGCCGTCAGTGGCCTGGCGACCGTGCGCATCGACGCGCCCGATCTCTGCCCGCGCTTCACGGCGCGCCTGATCGACCACGTCACCATCGGTCCGTCACCGGCCTGGCTGCGGGCCCGGTTACGCGCCGTTGGCCTGCGGTCCATCAGCAACGTGGTCGACGTGACGAACTACGTGATGTGGGAGCTGGGCCAGCCGCTTCACGCGTACGACTACGCCACGCTCGCCCGGGCGACGATCGTCGTGCGGCGCGCACGGGCGGGGGAGCGCTTCACGACCCTCGATGGCCAGGCGCGCGCGCTGACCGAGGGCATGCTCCTCATCGCCGACGCCGAGGGCGCGATCGGCATCGCCGGCGTGATGGGCGGCGCCAACACCGAGGTGAGCGAGCGCACGAGTCGCGTGCTGCTCGAGGCGGCCTGCTTCCATCCGGGCTCGATCCGTCGGACGTCGCGCGCGCTCGGGCTCCTTACCGACGCCGCCTACCGCTTCGAGCGGGGCGCCGACATCGAGGGTGTCCCGGACGCCAACGATCGCGCGGCCCAGATGATCGCCGAGCTCGCCGGAGGCGCCGTGGCCCGCGGCATCGTCGATGCCTATCCGTCGCCTCAGCCGCGTCGTCGCGTCTCCCTGCGCATGAGCCGCGTCCGCCGGGTCCTCGGGGTGGCGCCCCCCACGGCCGACGCAGCGCGCATCCTGAAAGGACTGCAGCTGCCGACGCGGGCCGAGGGCGACACGCTGGACGTCGAGGTCCCGACGTTCCGCCGCGACCTCGCCATCGAAGACGATCTCGTCGAAGAAGTCATCCGGGTCTGGGGCTACGACAAGATTCCGTCCACGCTGCCGGGTGGCGCCATCCGGCTCGTGCAGCTGCCGGCGACGCAGCGTCAGGCCGCGATCGTGCGCCGCGCCCTGGTCGGCGCCGGTGTCCTCGAGACGATGACCTACAGCTTCAGCGACCCCGCGTATGAAGAGGCGCTGCGAATCAGCGGCACCCAGAAGCCGGTGGCGGTGCTCAACCCACTCAGCCGGGACGCGTCGTGGCTGCGCTACAACCCGCTCGAGGGCGTCCTCGGCGTGGTGGCGACGAATCTGCGGCGCCAACAGCCGAATATCCGCATCTTCGAGATCGCCAAGACGTTCGAGCCGGCGCCGGGGTTACCCAACGAGCCGCGCTGGCTGGCCATCGCCCTCGCCGGCCCTCGCGTGCCCCCGGCGTGGTGGGCGCGTGCGGGTGAGGGGGCCAAGGCCGAGATGGTGGACGTCTACGACGCCAAGGGCCTGGCCGAGCTGGTGCTCGAGGCGCTCGGCGTGCGCGAGCTCGAGACGCGTCCGCTGCTCGGCGGCGGCGTCAAGGGGTTCGAGCCCGACTGCCACGCCGCCCTCATGACGTCCACCGGCGTGACCGCCGCCGAGTTCGGCGAGGTCGGCGCGGACGCCCGGCGATTGTGGGACATCGGCGTGCCAGTGTTCGCCGCGCTGCTGCCGCTCGACGAGATCCTGCGCCTGATGCCGCCGCCGCTGCACTACCAGCCGCTACCGCGGTTCCCGTCCGTGCAGCGCGATCTCGCGTTCGTCGTCGGCGCGCTGCGGGCGGTGACGGCAGCGGAGATCGAGCGTGCCATCCGCGAGGCGGCCGGGCCGCTGCTCCGGGCGATCACGCTCTTCGACGTCTTCACCTTCGACGACGGCCCGCGCAGTGAGCGCTTCAACATCACCTGGCGAGGAGCCTGATGAGTGACGACGTGATCGATCGCCTCGGTCAGCTCGAGGACGCCGTGCGCCGCGCGGCGGATGCGCTGGGTCGGCTGCGCGAGGACAACGACCGCCTCCGCCGAGAGGTGGCGCGCCTCAGCGCCGAGCGCAAGCAGACGGTGACCCAGATCGATTCGATCCTCAACGACATCGCGAAGCTCGACCTTGAGTAGCCGTGTCGAGCTGACGCTGCTGGGCCAGACCCTGACGGTCCGCACCGAGGCGTCGGACGATTACGTGCGCTCGCTGGCCCGGTACCTCGAGAGCCGCGTCGCGACGTTGCGCCAGTCGGGAGTCCAGGACCCCGCGAAGGCGCTGCTGCTGGCCGCGCTCGACATCACCGACGAACTGTTTCGCGCCCGTGAGGACAAGGACAAGACCGCGGGCGACGTCGGCGCGCGCCTCGGCGCGCTGCTCACGTTGCTCGAGCAAGCCACGCCCAAGCCATCGTGAGACCACCGCCTCTCACCGAGCGAGCTCGCTGAACTTTCCGTGGCGGCCGGCGCCGCTGGCAAACCGCTGAGCGCCGGCCAGGCTCTCCCCCGTCTTCATCGTCGCCCCGCCGAGGCCGTGCTCGCGTCGCAGGGCCGCGTCGAGCGTCTTGCCGAGTGAGTCGTACGCCGAGCGGCGGTCGCTCACGACGCAGTTCGGCGGAAACTCGGCGATCGTCTTTGCCAGCGCTTCCGCTTCCTCGCGAGCGCGCCCGCGCGGCACGACGCGGTTGGCCAGACCGATCCGCTCCGCCTCGCGCGCGTCGATCGGCCGGCCCGTCATCATGACGTCGAGCGCGCGCCCGAGGCCGATGAGGGCGGGCAGGCGGACGGTGCCACCGTCGATGAGCGGAATTCCCCAGCGGCGATTGAAGACGCCCATGACGGCGTCCTCTTCGACGACGCGCAGGTCGCACCACAGCGCGAGCTCGAAGCCGCCGGCCACCGCGTAGCCGGCGACGGCGGCGATGACGGGCTTAGCGAGGCGGATGCGCGTCGGCCCCATGGGCCCTTCGTCGTAGACCGGCCACGGGCGGCGCTGCCGCCGCTCGGCATACGCCTTGAGGTCGGCGCCGGCGCAAAACGTCCCGTTCGCGCCCCAGAGCACCGCCACGCGGGCGTCACGATCACGCTCGAACGCCCGGAACGCCGCTCGCAGGGCCTTCGCCGTCGGCGGATCGATGGCGTTTCGTCGGTCCACCCGGTCCAGGATGATCGTGGTCACCGCGCCCTGACGCTCGCTCGTCACCGCCATAGCTCCCTCCCGTATGTCGCGGATCTTCGCGCATTTCCTCGCCGGGATGCCCGACATGCTCACCGGGATCGCTTCAGGTTCTTGACTTCAGCCCCGCGTGTCGGGTACACAAGAAACGTCCCTGCGCTGTACGTGATGCCGGGGGGAAGTTTCAACCTCATTCACAATGCGGGAGCCGCACCGAGGGCGGTGTGCAAGCCCCTCCGAGAAGGGGAAGCCTGAAGCCCTCAATCGTTGGCGCCCACCTGGCAAAGCCAGGTTCGAAACACCGTCGGCACACGGCAGAGGCGGGGATTTGACCTCCCCCGGCTGCGCCCTCTATACTGTCAAATCTGATAGGTATTTGCGTTTTACACCTCACCCTCTTTGGGGGTTGACATAGCGATGGTTCAGCCACTATGGCTTCTGCTACCTGTAGTCGCGATCGTCGCCCTCCTCGCCGGGTTCGTCGTCCAGAAACTCCTCAGCGAACGTAAGCTCGGCGAGGCAGGAGCGCGCGCCACGCGCATCGTCGGTGACGCCGAGCGCGATGCCGAAGCGCGCCACCGCACGGCCGAGCTCGAGGCCAAGGAGATCGTGCTGAAGGCGCGCGGCGAGTTCGACACCGAGGTTCGTCGCCGCGAGCGCGAGATCCAGCAAATCGAGCAGCGCATCCTCGCCAAGGAGGAGCAGCTGGCGCGCAAGCTCGACGACATCGAGCGCCGTCTCGCCGAGTACACGTCGAAGGACCGGAGCCTCACCGAGCGCGACAAGGCGATCGTCGAGAAGGAAGGCCGGCTGGCTCAGGCCTTCGACGAGCAGCGGCGCAAGCTCGAGATGATCGCGGGTCTCACCGCCGAGGAGGCGCGGCGCCAGCTCGTGGCCCAGATGGAAGAGGAAGCCAAGCGCGAGGCCCAGTTGATCGGCATGCGGCTCGAGGAGCAGGCGCGCGAGACCGCGCGCGAGAAGGCCAAGGAAGTGCTGGCCACCACCATCCAGCGCCTGGCCCCGGACTACACCGTCGAGACCGCGGTGTCCGTCGTCGATCTTCCGTCGGACGACATGAAGGGCCGCATCATCGGGCGCGAGGGCCGCAACATCCGGGCGCTCGAGCTGCACACCGGCGTGGATCTCATCGTCGACGACACGCCGGAGGCCGTCCTGATCTCCGCCTACGATCCGTACCGGCGCGAGATCGCCCGCCGCGCGCTCCAGATCCTCATCACCGATGGGCGCATCCATCCCGCGCGCATCGAGGAGGTCGTGGAGAAGGTCAAGAAGGAGATGGAGCAGCACCTCAAGGAAGAAGGCGAGAAGGCCTGCTTCGAGGTCGGGATCCACGGGCTCCATCCAGAGCTCATGAAGCTCGTCGGGCGCATGCGCTACCGGACCTCGTATGGTCAGAACTGCCTGCAACACTCCAAGGAGGTCGCCTGGCTGGCCGGCATGATGGCGGCCGAGATCAAGGCCGACGTCAAGCTGGCCAAGCGCATGGGCATGCTTCACGACATCGGCAAGGCCCTCACGCACGAGCAGGAGGGCAGTCACCCCGAGCTCTCGCTGCAGGTACTCACCAAGTACAACGAGAGCCGCGAGGTGATCAACGCCGCGCTGTGCGGCCACGAGAACGTCGAGCCGGAGACGATCGAGGCCGTCCTCGTGGAAGCCGCCGACGGCATCTCGGCCGCCCGCCCGGGCGCCCGCCGCGACGTCCTCGAGTCCTACATCAAGCGCCTGGCCAAGCTGGAGGAGATCGCGCTCAGTTACAAGGGCGTGGAGATGTGCTACGCGATCCAGGCCGGCCGCGAGCTGCGCGTCATCACCAAGGCCGACATCGTGTCCGACCTCGACGCCCACCAGCTCGCCAAGGACATCACCAAGCGCATCGAGGCCGAAATGCAGTACCCCGGTCACATCAAGGTCGTCGTCATCCGGGAGACGCGCGCCGTCGAAGTGGCGAAGTAGGCGGCATGAAGATCCTGATGGTCGGCGACGTCTTCGGCGAGCCGGGACGCTCCGCCGTGAAGAAGCTCCTGCCCAAGCTCCGCCAGCAGCACGCGATCGACCTGGCCGTGGTCAACGTCGAGAACGCGGCGGCCGGCTTCGGCGTCACGCCCCAGATCGCCCGCGAGATCCTCGACCAGGGCGCCGACGTGATGACCTCGGGGAACCACATCTGGGACCGCAAGGAGATCGTGGAGTACATCACCAAGGAGAATCTGCTGCTGCGGCCGGCCAACTTCCCGGCCGGCACGCCCGGGGTCGGTCACGTCACGGTGAAGACCGGGCCACATCGGGTGGCGGTGGTGAACCTCATGGGCCGCGTGTTCATGAGCGCGATCGACTGCCCGTTCCGCAAGGCCGACGAGATCCTGAGCGAGGTGACCAGAGAGACGCGCATCGTCCTGGTCGACATGCACGCCGAGGCGACGTCGGAGTCGGTCGCGATGGGCTGGTATCTCGATGGACGGGTCAGCGCGGTGGTCGGCACGCATCGTCACGTCCAGACCGCCGACGAGCGCGTTCTGCCCGGCGGCACCGCCTACATCACCGACCTCGGCATGACGGGCCCCATCGACTCCGTCATCGGCGTGGACAAGGATCTGATCCTGCAGCGCTTCCTCACCCAGATGCCCGTCCGCTTCGAGGCGGCCAAGGGACCCGCCGCGCTGCACGGCGTGGTCATCACGGTCGATCCCGAGACGGGCCGCGCCTCCGACATCGTCCGGATCCGCCAGGCTGCTTGACCACGCCGGAGCGGGCGTGATCCTCGAGGGCAAGCCAGTCGCCGAGAACGTGCTGGCGGTGGTCCGCGCCGGCGTCGAGCGTCTGCGCGCCGAGCGCGGCGTGACCCCGACGCTCGGCGTCGTGCTCGTCGGCGATTTCGCGCCGAGTCTCGTCTACGTCAGGAGCAAGAAGCGCGCGGCCGACTCCGTGGGCATCGCCTCGCGCGACCACCTCTATCCGCAGGGATTGACCCAGCGCGAGCTGATCGACGTCCTGCGCTCGCTCAACGCCGATCCCGCCGTGCATGGCATCCTGCTCCAGCTGCCGCTGCCGAAGGGCCTGGACGAAGACGCCGCGATCGCGGCCATCGCGCCAGAGAAAGACGCCGACGGTCTCCATCCCATGAACCTCGGCCGCCTGCTCGCGGGCGAGCCGTCGGTGGTGCCGTGCACGCCGGCCGGCTGTCTCGAGATCCTCGATCATTACGGCGCGAAGCTGGAGGGCGCGGAGACGGTGGTGATCGGGCGCTCGCGGCTCGTCGGCAAGCCGCTGGCCCAGCTCCTGCTCGCGCGCCACGCGACGGTGACGATGTGCCACACGCGAACGCGCGACCTCGCCGCCCACACCCGGCGCGCGGATGTGCTGTGCGTCGCTGCCGGCCGGGCCGGGATGGTGACGGGCGACATGGTGAAGGACGGCGCGTGGGTGATCGACATCGGCATCAACCGGCTCCCGACGGGCAAGCTCGTCGGCGACGTGGACTTCGAGAGCGTTCGGGTGCGGGCCGGAGCCATCACGCCGGTGCCGGGTGGCGTCGGCGTCATGACCGTCGCCATGCTGCTGCGAAACACGCTGCTGGCCGCAGATCGGCAGACCGCGAAACGATGAGCAC